>DATIWA010000319.1:0-18903 GCA_035465515.1 Candidatus Limnocylindrales bacterium
CGGAAGCAAACAAGGCATTGACCAGCGTGCTGAGCGAGCTGACCGTGTACGAGCCCGGGCGGCGGACCTGCCCGACCACGAAAACCTGTATTGAGCGAAGCCGCCCCAGCGTGACGTCAAGATCAAAGTTCTTGAACACGCGGCCGATTGCCGCTTTCAGGTGATCGTTCAACTCCGCATAACGGACGCCGGCCACGCTGATGGCGCCGACCTTGGGCAGATAAATGGAACCGGTACGGTCCACCACTGCCCGGTAATTGATGTCAATTTGTCCCCAGGCGCGGATGAGAAGCTCATCTCCGGGACCAATCAGGTAATCCGGCGTCACGGGTACGCGGTCAAGGGGAGCGAACGTGGTAGGCACATTACGGAAGAGGTTCTGGCCAAAGATCTTCAGCCTGAAGCCCAGCGAACTGGCCACAAAGTCCTGAAATTCAATGTCCGGCTCCGGCGTCAGCTCAACATATTCAGGATAGTTTCGCTGCAACTGCCGCAACTGCTCGGGGCTTGCTCCCGGATACTGCTGCTCCAGACGTTGAAGATCGCGCTCCGTGCTTTGGGATTCCCGGTCGCCGGGGCTGTTGGTGATCTGCACCCCGCCCGTCATGCGCGGTGAAGGCGTGGGTTCCGGGCGCTCGGTTTGCGCCGTGGCGCTGCCGCACCAGAAAGCCAAAATAAGGACAACTATGCCGGGGAGTACGCCTTTTCGCACTTCTTCTCTCTTGATCGCCATGATTCGGAGCTTTCTGCGAGGCCAGACTTCAGGAGTCCAAGTCTAGCGGCCGCACGTCCGCCTACGAATAGGCAATACCGCCTAGGATTGCTGGTTTTAACCGAATGGGAAAATATACCGTAATCCTGCGTGACTTGCATAGAAGAGAGAAGGGGTTAAGCGGTTCCTGGCATGGTAAATAGGGTGTCTGTCCCGTGCTTTTCCCGCTGGGCGCCGGAGCTAGCCATTCTTCTTTAAGAACCGCTCCACCCCCCGGCGGCACTCGTCGGTCATGCGGGCAATCGCATTGGTTTCAACACCCGCCTCCAGCGCAGCCTCGAACGACATCTGGTCCATGTTGTACAGCAGCCGCTTCGAGAGCATCACAGCCGATGCCGGCCTGGACGCCAGCCGCGCCGCATAAGCATTCACTTCGGACTGAAATGTCTCATCGCCATAGACTCGGTGGATCAGCCCCAGTTCGTGCGCCCTGGCGGCGGAGAATGTCTCTCCGGTCACCAGCAGTTCAAACGCGGCCTTCTCCGGCACAGACCGGCGCAGGATGGCCATCACCATTGCGGCCACAAAACCGATGTTCACCTCGGGATAACCGAATTGCGCCGATTCAGCAGCCAGAATGATGTCGCACGCGGTCGCGATGCCGCACCCTCCGGCCAGCGCGCGCCCTTGCACTGCGGCAATGATCGGCCGCGGATGATTGCGCATCATCAGAAACAGCTCCGCCGTCCGCCGTGCGTCGGCCATGTTGTCGAGAATGCCGCTTTGCGCCGTCTTTTCCAGCGCTGCCAGATCGGCGCCGGAGCAGAAGTCCTTGCCTGTCCCGCTGAGCAGCACCACGCGGCAGTCGTTGTCGGCCGCCGAAACAGCCATGGCGTCCTTCAACTCGGAGATCATTTCCGCGTCCAGCGCGTTGCGTTTCTCCGGCCGGTTCAAAGTAATCGCGCCAATGCCCTCCCGGAGCTGGTATGAGATTCTGCTGTATGTCATTTAGGTCAACTCGACTTCCATTCTGAGCAGCGCCGTGCTGAAGGTCTTGCCCTGCGAGTCGGTCCGCAATGAGAGCAGCCCTCCGCCATCGAGCGCGCGATGCAGAACAAAATTCAGCGCATTCAGGTTCGGCAGCTCGAATCGCTCCACCTCGCCTTCGCAAATTCCCGCAAAATGCTGCTTTACCCGCTCCGCCGTGACCTCGCGCACCAGGACCTTGTAATGCTCGGGTTTGAAGGCGATCAGGCCGATGTTGGCGATATCGCCTTTGTCGCCGGAGCGGGCGTGCGCGATCTGTCGAAGCTGAACTCTGGCCATCACGCCTCCGATACTGAAACCTGGGGTGAAACCATCTCTTTGGGGATCAGCGCAGGCCAATAGGCAATGATCTCATCCACCTTGGGCCGGCCAACGCCCAGCCCCGTAACCGCCGGCGGCCCATTCAGGGCAATGGGCGCCAGCTCTCTGGTGAAACGCGCGACCGTCATTTTGTCCTTGCTGCGAACACCAATGCGCAACACGATCTCTGCTATGTCCGGCGACGGCTCGCCCGCCATCGCCCCGTGACAGGCGTTTGCTCCCACAAAGTCTGAATGAATGGCGTCGAACTTTAGCCCCATCCGCTCCAACCGCTCGCGCAGGATGCAGTCAGCGGCTTTGGCTTTTTTGTAGGCGTCCGGCCAGGCATACACCAGCGTGCCGGTAGCTTTGAAACCCGCCGCATAGCTTATGGAAACTTTGTAGAATTCCGTGGCCGCGCGTCCTTTGCATCCGGAAACACGCACGCGGTCCGGCCCCTGTTGCTCAAGCTGGATGGCAGTGAAGTCGGCAACGCCGTCCGGCGTAATGTAACTGCCGGGATCGCCGATCTCATATAAAAGCTGCTCAGTCACGCTCGCAACCGTTACCCGGCCGCCGGTCCCCGAATGTTTGGTGACCACAAAGGCGCCGTCCGCTTCAGCTTCAACAATCGGATAACCGATGCCGGCATAATCAGGTATGTTCTCCCAATCCGCCTGGCAGTTTCCGCCCGTGCACTGGGCCCCGCATTCAATGATGTGTCCGGCAATCGTACCCGCGGCAATCCGGTCCCAGTCGTTGGCCTTCCAGCCGAACTCGTGGACCATGGGAGCGAGCGCCAGCGCCGCATCGTTACATCGGCCGCTGATTACGATCTGCGCGCCGCCACTGAGCGCCTCCGCAAGGGGAAAGGCGCCGAAGTAAACGTTTGCGCTCTGCACATGCGGCCAGATCGAGGTCAAAGGTTCGCCGGTATCAAGATTTCTGAGTTCGATGCCGCGGTCCAGAAACTCGCCCAGCCGGGGCATGATGTCATCGCCGGAAACCACGCCGATCCTGGCCCGTCCGCCATAACCGGCGGCTTGCAGCACGGAGGCCACGGCATCGCGGCACGCCTGCGGATTGATGCCTCCGGCATTGGTCACCACTTTTACACCGCCATCCACGATTTCGCGTGCGCCGCGCTTCACCACGCCCGCAAAATCTTCGGCGTATCCGGCCCGGGGATCGCGGGCACGCTGCTTTTGCAGGATAGACATGGTAATTTCGGCCAGATAATCGAGCGTCAGGTAATCCAGCGGCCCGCCGCGCAGCAACTGGAGCGGCGCCTCCATGGAATCTCCCCAGAAGGCCGAGCCATTGGCAATACGGATCATTGCGCCCCGCCCGCCGCCATCTCAGTCAGGCGCTCCCGCAACACGCGTTTTAGCACCTTGCCCGTGGGGTTCTTGGGAAATTCCTGCATCACGTAGATTTGTTTTGGCACCTTGTAGCTGGCCAGACGCGAGCGGGCATGCGCCAGCAGATCTTCCTCCGTCGGCTGCGTTCCCGGCATCGGCACCACGCAGGCCACCACTTTCTCGATCCAGTACTCATCCGGCAGGCCCACCACTGCGACTTCCGCCACCGCGGCGTGCTGCGCGATGGCCTCTTCCACTTCCTGGCTTGAGACGTTCTCGCCGCCGCTCTTGATCATGTCTTTCTTGCGATCCACAAAGTACAGCCAGCCGTGCTCATCACGATAGGCAATGTCGCCGGTGTGGTGCCAGCCTCCGCGGAACAGCGCCTCGTTGGCGGCCGGGTCCTCGAAGTAGCCTGACGTAACACACGGGCCGCGCACCACAATTTCCCCGGGCTTCCCGGGCGCAACATCTTTCATCTCTTCATCCACGATGCGAAGCTCCAGCGTCAGGTGCTGGATCCCGATCGGATCGGGAGCAGCCAGCATCTGGCCGAGTTCCTCTGACGGCGTGGCCGAACCCAGCGCGGTCGTTTCGGTCTGGCCCCAGCAGTTCACCCACTCCGCATGCGGCGTCATCTGCCGCCAGCGCTGAAACACCGGCGTGGGCAGGTACTGGAAGACAAAGAGCCGCTTAAGGCTGGAGAGGTCGGCCGATTCGATGCCCGGCGCCTGCAACAACCCGACCCACACCGTCGCTGGAAGAGCAAGAATATTGGCCTTCCCAACGGTCATCGAAGGAAGCAGCAATTCCGGTTTTGGCAGCGGGACGATGATACTGGCGCATCCTGAAGCGAAGCAGGAGAAAGTCAATACCAGCCCGGCGATGTGAAACATCGGCAAGGCCAGCAGATAGCGCCAGCTCCGGTCAAGGCCGTAGTCAGCGTAGCTGGCCAGCAGATAAGCGTAAAAATTCAGGTGATTCAGGACCACGCCCTTGGGCCGCGCTGTCGTCCCGCTGGTAAACACGATGAGCAGCGGGTCGCTGTCGCTGACAAACCGTTCCACCGGACCGCCATCCTGTCCGGCGACGGTTTCACGGAATCCTTCATCGAGCAGAAAAGAGAGTGGCGGCGGTTTACGGACCTTGGGAGCCAGCGGCGGGTCCATCAGCAGCGCCCTGGCATGTGTCTGTTCCAGGACGTAATCAACGTCTTCGGGCGTAAACATCAGGTTGACGGGAACCAGCACCGCCCCGATGCGGGCGCAGGCAAAGAGCGTGGCGGCATATTCAGGTGAGTTGGTCGCGAGAATCGCCACTGCGTCGCCGTGGCCGATGCCATTCTTCAGCAGCAGGCGGGCCACGCGGTTGGCATATGCGTCAAATTCCGCGTAGTTCAGCTCACGCCCCAGAAAGTGCACTGCCGGCTGCTGCGGCGAACGCGCGGCGCTGCGCCGCAAGGCATCGCCGGCGTTAAAGCGATGAATCAGATTGTGCTCGATCTCCATGGTCGTAATTCACTCACCCTAGCTGCTGTTTACCTCAGCTCCGAAATTGGTTTACGGAATTCGCCTTGCGCAAGCCCCGGCTAGGGTCCAACCACCCGCAACCCCGGACAGACCGCGAACCTTTGCCGGCTGAATCCGGGTGCTGGCCGCTGAACGTTCCTCAGAGTTTCTCTTCTTTCGCGATGATCTCTTTCATGATTTCCGAAGTGCCCGCGCCAATCGTGTTCAGGCGCAGATCACGCCACATGCGCCCGATGGGATACTCCGTTGTATAAGCAAAGCCGCCGAAGATCTGCATGCAGTCATACGCGACCTTTTGTGACAGCTCCGTGGTGAAGAGCTTGGCCATCGTGATTTCCCGCACTGCCCGCTTGCCGCGGTTCACCATGTCCACCGCATGATAGGTCAGCCATCGTCCCGCCTCGATCGCTGTAAGGTGCTCGGCAAAGCGGTGCCGCCAGACCTGAAAATTTCCAACCGGCAGACCGAAGGCCTTGCGCTCATGGCCATAGTCAATCGCCCAGCGCAGACCTTTATCCATTGCCGCCAGCGCGCCCAGCGAAGCCACCAGCCGCTCGCCCTGGAAATTCTCCATGATGTAGTAGAAGCCATGGTCCTTCTTGCCCAGGATGTTGCTCACGGGAACGCGGCATTCATCAAAGAAGAGCTCCGCCGTGTCGGAAGCCAGGTTGCCGATCTTCTTGAGCTTCTTTCCCACGGAAAATCCCTTCGTCCTGGTGGGAAAGAGCACCAGCGAGATTCCCTTGTGGCCTTCGCCGCCGGTGCGCACCGCCAGCACAATGTAGTCGGCGCGGGTGCCGTTGGTGATCCACAACTTCTGGCCGGAAATCACCAGGTCATCGCCTTCAATGCGCGCCCGTGTCTTGATGGCCGCAACGTCCGAGCCGCCGCCCGGTTCGCTGATGCCCAGAGCGCCAATCCAGTCTCCGCGCACCGCCGGCGGCAGAAATTCGTCTTTCTGTTCCTCCGTGCCCAGTTCCTGGATCACCGGGATCGTCATGTCGGACTGGACCAGGAAGGCCATGTTGATGCTGCCGCTATCGGAGTGGCTGAGCGACTCCACGTATGCCGTGGTCGCCCACCAGTCCTGGCCGCTGCCGCCCCACCTGGGATCAATACGAATGCCGAACAGACCGAGATCGCCGGCCTTCTTGAACAGCTCGCGGGGGAAAATGCCTTCTTCATCCCATTCCGCGGCATAAGGCGCAATGTCTTCCTTGCAGAAACGGGTAACCGTCTGGCGGATGAGCTCGTGCTCGTCTGTGAAATACGGAAATTCAGTTGTTTGCGACGGAACTGCGTGCGTGCTCATTGGCATCCTCCATGGACCGGATCTCGACCAGCATTTGTCCCGGGGCCACAATCTCCCCGACCTTCACCAGGATGGCTCCGACCACACCATCCATGGTGGCTTTGATACTCTGCTCCATCTTCATGGCTTCCAGCACAATCAGAACATCGCCCGCCTTGACGTGCTGGCCTTCCGAAACGGGAACGCGCAGCACCTGTCCGGGCATGGGCGAATTGGCTGTCTGGTGCTGGCCCGCTCCCGCGCGTCGCGGATGGCGCGGCAGGCGCACCACAGTGCGCTGGCCGAGACTGGAGCTGACGTAGTAATGATCGCCGTGCTGCCGCACCTGAAACTTGCAGCGGACCCCATCCACCACCGCATCCACGCTGCTCTCATTGGTTTGCAGCACTTCGATTCCGGCTTGTTTCGTGGACGCCGCAACTTCGCGGCCCTCGATCTCCAGCTTCATGGCCGGGCCGGGATACGGATTGTTGCGAAACCCAGGCGGAATCGAGGGCAGGACCCTTCGCTGCGCGTGCTCCGCGTGCTCGATGCAGGAGCGGGTCACCGCCGCGAAGACGGAATCAAGCGCATGCGCCTCCGCATCATCGTTCTGATAAATCGCAAGGTCCGAGCCGGTATGCATCCGCCCGCCGCGGAATTCCGTGCTCTCCAGCAGGCGTATCAGAAATTCTCGATTGGTGCGCACGCCCTGCACCACGAAATGCTCCAGCGCATACACCAGCTTATTGACGGCGGTTTCCCGGTCCGGAGCATGCGCAATCACCTTGGCCAGCAGGGGATCGTAATAAACGCCGATCTCGGCTTCCTGCTCCACGCCGGAATCAATGCGCAGCCCCTGCACCGCCGCCGGTGTCTGCCACACGTGCAGCGTGCCGGTGGAAGGAAGAAAATTGTTCTGCGGGTCTTCGGCATACAGCCTGGCTTCGATGGCGTGGCCGTTCTGCTGCGGTGACTGCAACGCCAGGGGACGGCCTTCCGCAATCTCAATCTGCAGCCGGATGAGATCGAGCCCGGTGGTCATCTCGGTCACCGGATGCTCCACCTGGATCCGCGTGTTCACCTCAATAAAGTAAAACTCGCCCGCGGGCGAAAGAAGAAACTCCACCGTTCCCGCGCTGGTGTAGCCCATTTTGCGGCCCAGCGCCACCGCGGCCTCGCCCATGCGCTTGCGGAGGTCAGAGGCCAGCCCGGGCGAGGGGCTCTCTTCAATGATCTTCTGGTGCCGCCGCTGGACGGAGCAATCGCGCTCGAACAGGTGGATGAGCTTCCCATGCTCATCGCCCAGAATCTGGACTTCTACATGGCGCGCGCCTTCCACATATTTCTCCACCAGCAGCGTGCCATCGCCAAAGGCCCGCTCCGCTTCGCTCCGTGCCGCTCGGAGGGCTTCCTGGAATTCGCCCGCACCACGCACAATGCGCATCCCTCGTCCGCCGCCACCCGCGGAGGCCTTGATCAGCACCGGAAAACCGGGCCCGTTTTCCTCCGGCGCAGGGACCACCGGAACGCCCGCGGCCTCAGCCAGCTTGCGGCCCTCCGCTTTGGAGCCCATGGACCGGATCACCGTGGAGCGCGGGCCTATAAAGACAATACCGGCTTCTTCGCAGGCAGCCGCGAAGTCAGCGTTCTCGGCCAAAAAGCCATACCCGGGATGAACGGCATCGGCGCCGGTTCGGCGGGCCGCGGCAAGAATTGCGCCTATATTAAGGTACGATTCACGCGCGGAAGAGCCGCCCAGCGGCGCCGCCTGATCAGCCAGGCGAACGTGCAGCGCGTCGCGATCGAAGTCCGAGTACACGGCCACCGTCGCAATGCCCATCTCGCGGCAGGTGCGCAGAATCCGCACGGCGATTTCGCCGCGGTTGGCAATCAGGATTTTGCGGATCGTCGTCATCGCCATGAATGAATGCTCACTCAGTCCCGAAGCCGCAAAGAACCGGCCTTTCGGACTTACTTGCCACTTGATTCTTGCCGCCAGACAAACGCTCGAAGCACCGCGACCCCGCCGCCCATCAATGCCGGAACACGCCCCACTCCATGGTTCCTTCCACCGGCGCATTGTATGCCGCGGATAATGCGATGGCAACGACCGTCCGCGTGTCCCGCGGATCAATAATGCCGTCGTCCCACAGGCGCGCGGTTGCGAAATAGCAGTCCGACTCGCGCTGGATCTGGTCTTCCAGCATCTTTCGCCCAAACGCCAGCTTGGCCTCATCAATGGGCTGCCCGGTCTTGGCCGCGGCTTCGCGCTTGATGATGTCCATGACGCCGGAAAGCTGCTTTTCGCCCATCACGGCAATGCGATGGTTCGGCCACGTGAACAGAAATCGCGGATCGTAGGCCCGCCCGCACATGGCGTAATTCCCTGCTCCATACGATCCGCCCACCATGATGGTAATGGCCGGGACGGTGGAATTGGATACTGCGTTGATCAGCTTGGCGCCATTGCGGATAATCCCGTCTTCCTCGTACACGCGGCCCACCATGAATCCCGTGATGTTCTGCAAAAAGAGCAGCGGAACATTCTGCTGGTTGCACAGTTGAATGAACTGCGCGCCCTTTCCCGAGGATTCCGACATCAGCACGCCATTGTTGCCCAGAATGCCGATGGGAAACCCATGGATGTGGGCGAAGCCGGTGACCAGCGTGGGGCCGTACTCCGGCTTGAACTCGGCAAACTCGCTGCCGTCCACAATGCGCGCAATCACGTCCCGGATCTCGAAAGGCACACGCACGTCCATGGAAGCGATGCCCAGAAGGTCCTCCGCAGGGTAAGCCGGATTCTTTGCGGGGCGCAGGTTGGGGACCGGCGGCTTGGGAAGGTTGAAGCACGCGACGATTTCCCGGGCGATGCGTATCGCGTCCAGCTCATCTTCGGCCAGATAATCGGACAAGCCGGAAACCCGCGAGTGCATCTCCGCTCCACCCAGCTCTTCTTCGCTGGAAACCTCGCCCGTCGCCATCTTCACCAGCGGCGGTCCTGCCAGGAAGACCTGCGCCTGGCCCTTGACCATCACCACGTAATCCGACATTCCCGGCAGGTAGGCGCCGCCGGCAGTCGAACTGCCGAAAACCACGGACACTGTGGGAATGCGCTGCCGGGAGCGCCGCGTGATCTCGCGGAACCCGCGCCCGCCCGGAACAAAAATTTTGCTCTGTACCGGCAGGTCGGCGCCGGCCGACTCCACCAGCAGAATCGTGGGTAGATGATTGATGCGGGCAATGTCGGCCAGACGACCGTTCTTCCACAAGCCGGCCTCGCTGGTAGCTCCGCCCTTGGCGGTTGCTTCATTGGCGATGATCAGGCATTCGCGCCCGCACACCAGCCCGATTCCGCCAATCACGCCGGCACCGGGAAATTCATTTTCCATTCCGAAGCCGGCCAGCGGCGCGATCTCCAGAAAATACGAGCCCTCGTCCAGCAGCATCTCCACCCGATCGCGGGGCAGCAGCTTGCCTCGCTGGATGTGCCGTTGAACGTATTTTTCTCCGCCTCCCTCGGTGGAGTGCTTCAGTTCCCCGCTTAGCCGTTCAAGCGCGGAACGCATGGCCGCGTAGTTTGCCTGGTAAGCCGTTGATTCCCGGTCAACCGTGGATGGAAGAGGCTGCATGTGGCCAACTACTATACCAATCTTCGCTCGGCGTGGGCACTCTGCCCGGCGCGCAATGTGGTCAGCCTTCTGCGCAGCCCTTCACCCCGGCGTCAGTCTGGCGTAAGATGAATGGCCATTCATTTTTTGTCTGGCGCTGTCTTTCAGGAGACTTCTGTGGCATTCACGGAAAACCAGGGCGCGCGCATCTACTGGGACGAGCAAGGCCGGGGCGAGCCTCTCTTGCTGATCATGGGCCTGGGCTATCCCTCATATCTCTGGCACCGCACGCGACCGGTGCTGGCCACCCGCTATCGCACCATTGCCCTCGATAATCGCGGCAGCGGCCAGAGCGAGGTCCCGGAGGGCCCCTATACCATTGCGCTTATGGCTAGCGACGCCGCCGCCGTCCTGGACGCGGCCGGAGTTGAGAGCGCGCACGTCTTCGGCTTGTCCATGGGCGGCATGATCGCACAGGAATTCTCTCTGCAATATCCCGGGCGCGTGCGCTCGCTGATCCTGGGCTGCACGGCCGCAGGCGGTCCCAACGCGGTTCGGGCAGAAGCGGAAGTCACCAAGATTCTGATGGCCAGAGGAGTTCCCCCCGAAGAAGCCGCCCGGGCCATGCAGCCGTACATATATGCTGCTGAGACTCCGGAGGAGCGGATTGAAGAAGACCTGGCCATACGCCGCCAATGGTTTCCCCGCCCCCAGGGCTTTTTGGCGCAGCTTCAGGCCATCATCGCCTGGGAGTCCTACAGCCGCCTTCCCCGGATCACCGCGCCAGCCCTGGTGATCCACGGCACGGCCGACAAGCTGGTGCCGCCGGGCAACGCAGAACTGATCGCGGCGCGCATTCCCGGTGCAAAGCTGGTGCTGCTTGAGGGGGCAAGCCACATCTTCACCACCGACAAAACGGAAGAAGCCCAGCGCGCGGTTCTCGACTTTTTATCGCAGCATGCCGGCCCAGCAGTCGCGGAAAGAGAAACGCAAGGCGCGCACGAGATTCGAAAATAAAACAAAGAGAGAAACTGCTATGAGTGACCTGGTTCAACTGACGAAAGATAAGGACGTGGCAATCATCACCATCAATAATCCGCCGGTGAACGCCCTCAGCCCCGGCGTTCCCGAGGGCATTGCCGAAGCCCTCGACCAGATCATTGCGGATGACAGCGTGAAGGCAGCCGTTCTCATCGGCGGCGGACGCACGTTTGTAGCGGGCGCCGATATCAAGGAATTCGGGAAAATGACTTCCGGGAAAACGCAGCCCGGTGTGGGGGCATTCCCTCAAACACTCATCCGCATTGAAGACTGCAAAAAGCCGGTCGTTATGGCCATTCACGGCACGGCCTTCGGCGGTGGGCTGGAACTGGCCATGGCCGGCCACTACCGTGTGGCCGTTCCAGGCGCGCAGGTCGGGCAGCCGGAAGTAAAGCTCGGCATCATTCCCGGCGCTCACGGCACCCAGCGCCTTCCCCGCCTGGCGGGCGTGGCGAAGGCCGTGGAGATGTGCGCGGAAGGCAATCCCATCAGGGCTGAAGAAGGTCTTCGCGCTGGCATTGTTGACCGCCTGATTGAAGGCGACCTGCTGGCCGGCGCCGTCGCATTTGCTCGCGAGGTGGCGGGCAAGCCCGCGCCGAAAACGCGCGATCGCAATGAAAAGCTGGGCACGCCGGAGCAGAACGCTGCGATCTTCGCTGCGGCCCGCGACACCGCCCGCAAGAAACAGCGCGGCCTGATGGCTCCGCTCGCCGCTATTGATGCCGTTGAAGCTGCCACCAAAATGCCCTTCGACCAGGGCTGCGCCGAGGAGCGCAGGCTGTTCACCGAATGCCTGTTTTCCGATCAATCCAAGGCGCTGATCCATGTGTTCTTCGGCGAACGCGAAGTGGCCAAGATACCGGACATTCCAAAGGAAACCCCGCTTATCCCGGTGAACTCGGCTGCGGTGGTGGGCGCCGGGACCATGGGCGGCGGAATCGCCATGGTCTTTGCCAACGCAGGCATACCTGTTCTGCTGCGCGAGGCCGATCAGGCTGCCCTCGATCGCGGTCTGGCCACCATTCGCAAAAACTATGAAACATCGGTCAAGCGCGGCCGGCTGACGCCGCAGTTTGTGGAAGAGCGCCTCAAGCTGATCAAGCCCACCCTGACCTATGACGGCTTTGGCCAGGCGGACATGGTGGTGGAAGCGGTCTTTGAAGGCATGGCGCTGAAAAAACAGGTATTCGGCGAACTGGACCGCGTCTGCAAACCCGGCGCGATCCTGGCCAGCAACACTTCAACCCTCAACATTGATGAGATTGCGCAGGCCACTTCGCGTCCGGAAGCCGTGATTGGAACGCACTTCTTCAGCCCGGCCAACGTAATGCGCCTGCTGGAAATCGTTCGCGGCAAGGCCACCAGTAAAGAAGTCATCGCCACGTGCATGCAGCTTTCCAGAAAGCTTGGCAAGGTCGGCGTGCTGGTGGGCAATTGCCGTGGCTTTGTCGGCAACCGCATGTTCGGGCCGTATCGCCGCGAGGCGCAGTTCCTGGTGGAAGAAGGCGCCGGCGTGCAGGACGTGGACAATGCCCTCTATGAATACGGCATGGCCATGGGCCCGCTGGCGGTGGGCGATCTTGCCGGACTCGATGTGGGATGGCGCATCCGCAAGGAGTACCGCCATCTCGAAAAGCCGGGCGTGCGCCAGCCCATTGCCGAAGACCGCCTTTGCGAGTTGGGACGCTACGGCCAGAAGACCGGCGCAGGCTGGTACAAGTATGATGAGAACCGCCGCGCGATCCCCGACCCCGAAGTCGCCGGACTGGTTCGCAAATGGGCGGAGGAGGCCGGCATTCCGCAACGCCGGATACCGGCCCAGGAGATCGTTGACCGCTGCATCTACGCGCTGGTGAACGAAGGCGCGCGCATCCTGGAAGAAAAGTACGCGCTGCGTGCTGTGGACATTGACATCATTTATCTCACCGGATACGGCTTCCCAGCCCACCGCGGCGGTCCCATGTGGTATGCCGACACGGTTGGGCTGAAAAAGGTCTATGACCGCATCTGCCAATTCCACCAGCAGCACGGCGAGCTATGGGAGCCGGCTCCGCTGCTCAAGCAGTTGGCGCTTGAGGGCAAGACGTTCAGCAGCTTTGAAAAGGAGCAGACCGCAGCCGCATAACCGCAGGTTCGACAACGCAGGCGCGGGGACACGGAAACAGAGATTCTCCCGTGTCCCTTGCGCCTTCTGCGTTAAAGGGCCTCCTTTGCCCGGCCCGCAACCTAATCGCTGGGACAATGCCGCCCGTCTTAAGCGGTAATGTCCCAACGCGGGCCCGGCCTGAACGTCGGTAATGTCCGCTTGAACATCGGTAATGATTGTTTCCATTGCCTTCAGGGCTATGCTTCCCTTGTCCAAGTTGTCACGGGTCCCCAACCCCACAAGGAGTGTGCCCTTGAAAACTACCCTGGTTGCAGTTTTTGCGATCGCGCTAAGTCTCAATGTTGCCGCGAAGTCCAGCGAGCCTGCGCCTCCTGCCACGGCTTCAGCCCGTACTGATCTGACCGCCATGCTCAGCGACGCCGAGACCGTCGCCTCCTCTACCAGCACTGACCTTTCCGGGTTGAATATCGAAAAATGGCCGGCCGGCTGGAAGACAGGTTGGATCAAGAAGGGCGCCAATAAGCAGGAAGTCGGGCAGACGGCGGACTCGGCCAAACAGGCGGCAGGCTCCCTTCCCGGCATAATCGCCGCGGCACGGACCGCACACGGGAACATTTCCTCCACGTTCAAGCTGTACAACGGCCTCACGCAAGCCTGCGAAAACCTGAATCCTCTGGTAGCAGCCACAAAGAAGTACGGGGAAAAAGACGACTACACCCGCCTTGCTGCTGACTATGCCAACCTGGTGCGTGTTCGCAACAGCGTATTCGCCTATGTGGTGCAGAGAGCGGAATTGGTTGACCTCAGGAGCAGCGCGGCTTCCGCTACTGCAAGCAGCAGGCCGGCCGGCAAGCCCGCCCGCGAGGTGCACGCAAAAGCCCGCAAGACGGTCGCCCGCAAGAAAGCGGTCGTCCACTACAGCAACTAGCCGGCGGCCCGACGACATCAGTTCCGACCCAAGCGGCTTTTCCCAGAGTTCGCGCGCCTGGCGCGTGACCGGGGAGCATACATCAGCCACGGAGGCGAGCGCCTCCGTGGCGTTTTTTGGGGGTGTCGCTCTCACAATCCGGCTATTGCCAATTCCGGCAATCGGGCTCCTCCCGAAGTGCTATGCTCAGGTGCGCGCGACCGCTGCCGTTTGCAGCGCCGCCATCACGGTATGGGGCATAGGCAATACAACGCTGAGGTCGTAATTGCCGGGGCCGGTCTGGCTGGGCTTATCACCGCTTACGAGCTGGTCAATCGCGGCTGCCGGGTAGTGGTGGTCGACAAGGACAAGCGGGAGAACGCGGGCGGCCTTGCCCGTCAGTCCTTTGGAGGCGTGCACATGATTGATACGCCCCACCAGCGGCGGCTGGGCATTCGCGATTCTCCGGAGTTGGCCTGGCGCGACTGGCAGAGCGTCGCCCACTATGAGGCCGGCGACCAATGGCCGCGGCAATGGGGGAAGTTTTATTGCGAAAACTCCCGCGAATACATCTTTGAATTCCTCAACGCCAGGAAAGTCACGTTTCTCCCGCTGGTCAACTGGGCGGAACGCGGAATCTATGGTCCGGGCAATACTGTTCCTCGCTGGCATATTGTGTGGGGCACCGGACACGAAATCATCGCCCGGCTTTTGGCCGCGCTCGATTCGCATCCCAAGCGCGGCAATCTCGAACTGCTGTTTGATACCGGGGTTTCAGCCATTGACAGCTCGCAGGGCCGCGCGTCCGGCATCCATGGTCGCGCCATGGATTCCGGCGATGACGTCAGCGTCTCCGCTGAGCATGTGGTCATCGCTTCCGGCGGCATTTGCGGCGGAGACCTCAGCCGGCTGCGCGCAAACTGGTACAAACCCTGGGGCGAGCCCCCGGCCAAATTGCTGAACGGCGCCCACGAATACGGTGACGGCATGCTGCATGATCGCGTCGCAGACCTGGGCGGAGCCGTGACGCACCTTGATTTGCACTGGCACTATGCGGCCGGCGTGCACCATCCAGCAAAGCGCAGGCCTGACGATGGCCTGAGCCTGGTGCCGCCGCGGTCGGCGCTCTGGTTTAACGCCCTGGGTGAGCGCATCATGACCCCCGGTCCCATGCCTGCATACGGCGACACGCGCCATCTGGTGGAGAGCGTTCTGCGCCAGCCGGGCCAGTATTCCTGGCAGGTCATGAACTGGAAAATCGCCATCCGGGAACTGGCCGTTTCGGGCTGCGACTACATGACGGCGTTCCGTTACAAGAAAAGACTGGGCCTGCTCGCAGGTGTTCTGTTCGGCAACAGGGACCTGGTCACGCGCCTGGTCCGCGAGTGCCCGGAGGACATCGTGGTCGCCGACACGCTCGATGAGTTGATGGACCGCATGGACCAGAAAAGCCTCTACGGTTACCGCATCGACCGCGCGGCATTGACCCATACCGTCAAATCATGGGATGAGATGATCGCCCGCGGGCCCTCCTATCACAATGACGATCAACTGCGCCGCATCGCCAATTTCCGTGCCTACCGTGGCGACCGCGTGCGCACCTGCAACTTCCAGCCGATTCTCGACCCTAAGGCGCGTCCGCTGATTGCCATTCGGGAATTCATCCTGGCGCGCAAGAGCCTGGGCGGCATCCAGACCGACCTGCAATGTCAGGTATTGCGGGCTGGCGACGGCCAGCCCATCCCCGGCCTCTACGCCGTCGGCGAGGCAGCCGGGTTCGGCGGAGGCGGCATACACGGCAAAGGCTCGCTGGAGGGCACTTTCCTGGGCGGTTGTATACTCACGGGGAATGTTGCCGGCCGGAATATCGGCAAATAACCATGAACAGCGGAACCCAGATTGAACAAACAGCCCGTGCGCGCATCGGCGGCAAAAAGACCGGAGCATGGCTGGCGCGCTATGCGCTCGAGCAACTGCCGGTCTCGCACACTTTCGGCATCCCCGGCGTCCACACGACGGAGCTTTACGACGAGCTGAACCGGTCGGACAGGATCCAGCCCATCCTGGTCACGCATGAGTGCTGCGGCGCCTTCGCTGCTGATGCCATCAGCCGCACCTCGGGCGGCAAGATCGGCTGCCTGGTGATTGTTCCTGCTGCCGGCGTCACCCATGCCATGAGCGGCATTGGTGAATGCTACCTTGACGGCGTTCCCCTGCTGGTCATCACCGGCGGGCCGCGCACCGACCTGGAATTTGGATACCAGCTCCACGGCATCGATCAGCAGCGGCTGGTGGACGGCATTGTGAAGCGTTCCTGGAAGGTGGCCAATCATGGCGAGATCGTGCCCGCGATTTTTGAGGCCTACCGCACAGCAGTAAGCGGCGTGCCTGGGCCCGTGCTGGTGGAGATTCCCGTCAACCTTCAGCTGTTCAGCCAGCCGGTCGAGGAGCTTCCAGTGTTCACGCTGCTCGCGCCTCCCGCGGCCAGCCTGGATCGCGAACTTGATGCCGCGGTCCAATTGCTCCTGAGCGCGCGCTCTCCCGGGATTTTTACCGGATGGGGCGCCGTGGACGTCGCCGATTCCGTACGGCAGATTGCGGAGGTTCTGGGCGCGCCGGTTTCTACCACCTTGCAAGGACTCTCCGCATTTCCCGGCAATCACCCGCTGCACGCCGGCATGGGATTCAGCCGGGCGGCAGTTCCGGCGGCGGAACACGCGTTTGCCGGCTGCGATTGCCTGCTGGCCATTGGCCTCAGCTTTTCGGAAATTCCAACCGGAAGCTTCGGCTGCCCTGTGCCTCAGGACCTTATTCACATTGATATTTCCCCGCAGGCGATCGGGCGAAACTTCCCGGCCAGGGTCGGACTGGTGGGCGATTCACGAGTCGTGGTTCCCGAACTGCTCGCGCGTCTGAAACAGCGGGCCGGGGACCAGACCACGCGCCGCAGCCGGGTCGAATCGCGCATTGCCGCCGACAAAGCCGCCTACAGGAAGGAGTGGCATTCCCACTTGAACGAGCGCGTCAATCCCGCGCTGTTCTTTGCAGAGTTGCGGCGGCAATTGCCAGACGACGCCATCATGACCGTGGATGACGGCAACCACACTTTTCTTGCCGCTGAACTCTTCGAGGTGCGGCGCCCGCGCGCGTTTGTTTCGCCCACTGATTTCAATTCCATGGGCTACGCGGTGCCCGCCGCTGTGGGCGCGAAACTGGCTTCCCCTGACCGGCAGGTGGTCAGCATCGTAGGCGACGGCGCATTCCTGATGACCGGCCTTGAAACCAGCACCGCTGTGACGCACGGGCTTGAGATCGCCTTCTTCGTCTTCCATGATGGTGAGTTGAGCCAGATCTCGCAAGGACAGGAGATCCCCTATAACAGGAAGTCATGCACCACTCTGGGCGAGATTCGGCTGAAGGGCATTGCCGATGCAGTAGGCGCGCGCTACGTGGCGATCGAGAACAACGGCCAGATCAGCGCCGCCATCGCTGACGCTCTCGCCTCCGGCCACAACAAACCGGCGATTGTGGATGTGCGAATCGATTATTCCAAGCGGACCCGTTTCACCCAGGGCGTGGTAAAGACCGCGCTGATGAGCTTCCCTTTTCGCGATAAGGCGCGCTTCTTCGGGCGGGCTCTCATAAGGAAAGTGACAGGCTAAGCGGGCGGCAGTTCCATGGGATCTGCCCGGGTGCGAGCAGAGCGCCGTAAACGGCAGCGACGGGCATCGCGAAGCAGCCGGAGTTATAAGATAAGTTGTTCTTTGGGGCACTCTTTAAATCTGCGCAAGCCTCACCGAGTACACAGGCGAAAGAGGGTATGCACCATGAAGAAATTGTTATTTCTCTGCATTATTCTGGGAACGCAGGCATTGCTGGCCCAGAAAGCGCCGGAAGGAATCTGGGAGGGCTATGACGGAGAGTGGAAGCATGTTTCCCAGCAGCTGATCGCCCTGGCCGAAGCAACACCTGCGGAGAAGTTTTCCTGGCGCCCCGCGCCGGGAGTCCGCTCCACCAGCGAAGTGTACATGCACATTGTGATTGCAAACTTCTATCTGCTGAGCGTTACCGGCCCACAAATGCCCGCCGGCCTGAAGCCAGAGATGGAAAAGACGGTCACCGCGAAGCCGGAGGTCATTACCTGGCTGAAGCGCTCTCTGGAAGCGGTCAAAGCAGCCCACCTTGCGGCAAAGCCCCAGGACCTGGCGCGCAAGGTCCATATCGCGGACAGGGACGCCACTGTGGACGGGATGTTCCTTCGCATCATCATCCACGATAATGAGCACATGGGACAGCTCGTGGCATACGCGCGCATGACCGGCGTTGTGCCGCCCTGGTCGAAGTAAACGGCCCTCGGGGCGTAAGCTCTTAAGATTCGTGGCTTTTTTCGCCCATCCGCGAAGATCCCGGATGAGCAAGAAAAGTCGGGTGGATCCCGCCGGAATTGGCCCAACCTGATGTAAGCTCTTAAGATGCTTGAATTTTTTGGGTCATAAAGGAGGCATTTTGGCAGAAGTTCGATTGCAGGAGGGCGAGCCGTTGGAAAACGCGCTGCGCCGGTTCAAACGCAAAGTCCAGGCGGAAGACATCATTAAGGACGTGAAGCGGCATTCCTACTACCTCAAACCGGGCGAGAAGCGTCGGGTAAAGCAGGCGCTGGCGCGTAAACGGGCCAAGAAGAAGATCCGCAGAGACCGGGACTCTCGCTCAGACCGCGATTAACGCACCTGGGTTCCTCTACAGGCCGGTTTCCTGCGCGAAATCGGGAGAGTTTACACGTCAGACGATGAGTGAAGGACCGGGGAAATAAACATCTTGCCGGACAAGGCCGCTTTGATTGCAGGAATGAGGTCATTGGTCAGATGCGATTTCACCACATAAGCTGACCCGCCGCACGAGAGAGCTGCCTTCACAAAGTCAGCTTCATGATGAACTGTGAGAAATACAACGGGAGCAATATTTCCATTCGCCCGCAAAGTACGCGCCACCTCCAG
>DATIWA010000320.1:0-4105 GCA_035465515.1 Candidatus Limnocylindrales bacterium
CTTTGCCTGCGACGAACTGGCCGGCTTCATCACCGCCAGCGCCCTGGTCAAACCGGGCAAGTCACTTGCGGAGGTGGAAGCCAAATCCGTGCGCAAAAAAATGAAGGACAAGGCCTTTGCCCGCAGCGTCAGCCGCGATGACATCATGAACGGCGCCGCCGAGCTGGGCGTTGACCTGGAAGAGCATATAGCCTTCTGCATTGTGGCCATGCAGGGGATTGCCGGTGAGCTGGGATTGGCAGGTACGGGTCCGATCGGGTGATTTGATACTTATGGCGGGGGCAAAGAGGTCGCCAGGGAAAGCCGGCCTTTGGGCGATGGCGCAATACGCCAGGTAAGGCTATCCGAGAAGAGCTTTCCCGCGCGCTCGTACCGCCTCTACCAGCGACCCGCTCAAGACCAGCAGGTCAAGATATTCACCGGGCTTGAGCAGGGAGCTCACGCTCTGCGCAAGCATGCGCATGATCTCCTCCACACGAGCCGGCCTGGGCTGGCCAGCCAGTTCAATCCCGAGAACGTTATGCGCTTCCCCACCCGGAACGGTCATCTGGAACAGATAAAGCTGCTGCACCTCGCTGATGGATTCGCCTGCCGCCTTGGCTGAAGCCAGCACCTGGTCCCGGGGCATCGTTGCAGCCTCGGTGATATAGAGGTCCATGGCTTCAGGCAGGTTCATGTTCGCGAGGCCGGAAGCGTCCGGTCGGCCGGGAATCATGCCTTCCGCAAGGGCAAGGAACTCAAAGCGGGTAAGCCGGCCGCCCATGCGGAGGTTCTCCTGGTCAGGACGATGGAGATTGATGACGATCGCGCTGATCTCGGTATCTTTGATGGTCTGAAAGAAATCGCGCGCCGGCACCTCAATGTGCTGATATTCGGGGTTCCAGTCATGCAGCGCGTCAAGGTCAGTGAAAGCCAGCGTAACCAGTTTCCCTGAGTTGTCCCGGGCCTGGATGATGGAGACGGGAACATGCCCTTCCTGGACCTGCAACCCGGCGCGCATTTCCTCCGGAACTTCACGAATCGGCACGATCAAACGGCAATTCAGGAATTCCCTGTACAGACGCTCCCAATTCTCCGCCGTTCCGCTCATGGAAACCTGGTCCATGGCGCGCAGAAGCGCAGCGTTTGCCGGGTATCCGTTGCCAGCTTCTTTTTCGGGACGTCCCATATTCAGCTCATTCGGTCTCGCGAAGCAGCGCGCCTTCCAGCAAGAGCGCGGCCAAAGCGCCGATTTCCGGGGCGAGCACGCGGTCATGCTCGATCCGGGGACTCACGCGTCGAATGGCGCCGTGCGCCTTTTGCAGCAGGCCGCTTGTCGGCAGCGGCGCCAGGAAATCAATTGCCTGGGCCGAAGCACAGGCTTCAATGGCCAGCACATTGGCGGTATTGGCTACCACCTTCTTTATTTTGATGGCGGAGGCCATACCCATGGAGACGTAATCTTCCTTGTTGCCGGAGGTGGTAATCGAATCCACCGACGCTGGATGAGCCAGTACTTTGTTTTCGCTGGCCAGCGCGGCGGCAGTGACCTGCGGCATCATGAACCCGGAATTAATGCCGGCATCGGGGGCCAGGAATGGCGGCAGGTTTTCATTGAGGGCGGGATTCACCAGCCGCTCGATGCGTCGCTCGGAGACGCCGGCCAGCGCGCTGAGTGCGATGGCCAGATAGTCGAGCGCGAAGGCCAGCGGCTCGCCGTGGAAGTTGCCGCCGGAAAGCACGTCTCCCTCGCCGCCTTTTTGCGCGAACACCAGTGGATTGTCCACGGCGGAGTTCATTTCAATTTCAAACGTGCGGCGGCAGAAATCCAGCGTGTCACGCACCGCGCCGTGCACCTGGGGGATGCAGCGCAGCGAATACGCATCCTGAACGCGATTGCAGTCCTTGTGTGACGCGCGGATCTGGCTGCCGGACAGCAGCCGTCGCAGGTTGGCCGCCACCTTCATCTGTCCGGCATGGGGGCGCGCCGAGTGAATGCGTTCGTCAAAAGCAACGTCAGTCCCGCGCAGCGCGTCCAGGGTCATGGCACCGAGAACATCCGCCGTGGCGGTCAGGTTCTCAGCCGCCAGCAGCGCCAGCGTGCCAACCGCCAGCATGGCCTGGGTGCCGTTGATCAGCGATATGGCTTCCTTAGCCTCCGGGACCAGCGGCTTGATCTGCGCCTGCCTCATGGCTTCAGCGCTGCCGACCCTCCGATCTTCGTAAAACACCTCGCCTTCGCCGATCATGGCCAGCGCCTGGTGCGCCAGCGGGGCCAGGTCTCCGCTGGCTCCCACGCTTCCCTGGGAAGGAACCACCGGGTGCAAACCGCGGTTCAGCATTTCGCAGAGCAGGTCAATCACCTCGGGGCGGACCCCGGAATACCCCTTGGCCAGCGAGTTGGCGCGCAGCAGCATCATGGCGCGCGTCTCTTCCTGGCTGAGCGGCTCGCCCACGCCAACGCAGTGCGAGCGGATCAGGTTGAGCTGCAGCTGGCGGTTCTGGGCGGGGTCAATGTGCACGTCGCTCAGCTTGCCCACGCCGGTGGTGATGGCGTAAGCCACGCGGTTCTCGCGGAGCAGCTTGTCCACAACGCCGCGCGCGGCGACTACTTTTTCCCGCGCATCGGCGGAAAGGATCGCCGGGCGGCGATCATATACCACGTCGTGCAGGTCATCGAAGGAAAGATCGTGTCCGTTGAGTTTGACTGGGTTCATGAATTCTTATCTGTGCTTGTGCGGCGCAAAGGCCTTCATGTACTTCTGCGGCAGGGAGCAGCGCCGCAACTTATCGTCCACAATGATATGCGTGGTCTCGCCGGTGGCCAGCAGCGCGCCATCGCCTTCCCGCAGCACCTCATAAGCAAAGTGCAGCAGCGACTGCCGGACGTTCAGCAGCCGGGTGCGTATCACGATCTGGTCATCATAGAGCGCGGGCGACTTGTACCGCACGCGCAGGTCCACAACCGGAATATGACAGTTGTCATCCTTCTCCATGTGGCTGTACTCAAAGCCAAGCTGCCGCAGCAGTTCCACGCGGCCCACCTCAAACCAGATAACGAAATTGGAGTGATAGACCACGCCCATCTTGTCGGTCTCGGCATAGCGGACACGGAGTTTTGTCTCGCCGATGATCTCTACTTTGTCCAATTGGGTTTCCGCTTTTCCAGAAATGATGATATCCCTTCCCTGAAGTCCCCTGTCTGACGGATGGCGGCGTTTTCCTTCACGGCGCTGGCCACCTGCTGGTCCAGTCTTTCGCGGGTATACGTGGAAAACAGCGCCTTTGTGCTGCGCAGCGAAGCGGGGCTGTTTTCCATGAGCTGGCCGGCAAGTTGCAGCGCTCGAGGCATGAGTTCCCCGGGCGCGATGATCTCATTCACCAGTCCGAGCCGATGCGCCTCTTCCGCGCCAAAAAGGCGCCCGGTCAGCAGGAGGTCGCGGGCGCGCTTCTCGCCGATATTGGCTATCAGGAAGCTGGAAACAATCGCCGGGACAAAACCAATCCGGACCTCGGTGTAACCGAATCTGGCTTCCGGCACGGCCAGGGTGAAATCGCAGAGCGTTGCCAGCCCGGTACCTCCGGCAATGGCCGGTCCGTTCACGGCGGCGATGGTCGGCTTGGGAAAGTCATAGAGCGAGCGGAACAAGCCGGCCATGGTCTGCGAATCCTTCAGGTTCTGCTCCGGCGTGCGACCCAGAAGATGCTTCAGGTTTTCCAGGTCCATGCCGGCGCAGAAGGCCGCCCCGGCGCCGGTGAGGACCACCACTTGGGCGGACGAGCCGGCAGCCTGCTTCAGCGCCGCTATCAGGTCGTCAATCAGCTCATAGCTGATGGCGTTGCGCTTGTCCGGGCGGTTCAACGTGATGGTGGCGACGCCCCGGGACTCGGAATAAAGAATGGTTTTGTAGGACACGTTAGCGATTTCCTTTGATGACGCAAGCATCTTGCAAAAAACAAGACTCGGGCTGAAAGAGCACAACGCCGGTGGCGGCGATCATGAACGCCCCAACGGCAGCGATGACGGACCGCCGAGGACTCACATCATCACCGTATGCTTTTTCGCTATGTCCGCCGACATTTCAATCACTGACTCCAGGGATTTCTTGAGCGGCACCTGGGCGCC
>DATIWA010000321.1:0-5214 GCA_035465515.1 Candidatus Limnocylindrales bacterium
TTTGCCGTCGGCACCGCCGGCCAGAAGGAACAGGCCTCAAAGTATTTTGATATCGCCTTTTCCGCCGTGGACGATGCATGGGACGCCCGCACGCCGAAGATTGATGCCGCCGCTCTGGTCCAGGAAGTGGGCGAAGCGGCAGCCCAGGTGGACTCCCTCAATGCGCTCGCCAGGGCACAGAAGCTGCGCGACAGCTCAGCGCAGGCCATTGCCATGCTGGCGGTCGCCCGGGTTGTTGCCAGCAATGGCCTTGCACAATAGAAGAAACTCTTTCAAGCGGTCCCCGTTTGCCAATCGGACGTGAAATGCTGGATGATTAGTTTGTCGCCTTCAAAAAACAGATTCAACCAGGATCCTTTTTTGCTTCAGATCGTTGACGTAAAGTGCCCCAGGTGTTTACGCAAGTTCAGGACGGTGCCCGCCGTCGTGGAACATGCGGGCTCGCTCTACTGCTCGACCTGCGGAGCGCGAATGGAAATCTCTTCTCCTCAGCCGCTCAGTGTCCTGAGCGGCGGGAAATCCGGCAGCTAGCACTTTCGGGACGTTCTCCCCGCGGACAGCGTCCTTCCTCTCCGGGCGTTGCTGCCCTAACGTCACTTTTTGCAGTCCTGCATCCGGATGCACACTGGAGTCATCCCTTCTGGCGCGGTTTGGCGCAGGAGAAAGCGAATGAGCCTGGTGAAATATCTGCTGGCTGTGTGGTGCTGCTGCGCTGCCGGAATCTCGCTGATCGCGCAGCCGGCCGTCGCTTCCCCGCAGACCCCGCGTCAGGCAATCGTGGAAATGTTTTCCGGAAGCCAGGAGAAATTCAACAAGCACCTTACGCTTGAAGTTCAGGAAAAGCTCCGCCATTCCGTGGGCATTGCCGCCATGGATGTGTCCCAGCCGTGGCAGATGCTGCTAGGCGGCAAGACAATCGAGGGCCGGAAGGTGGACGCGTTTGACTCCGGCGAGATCCTGCTCTCGCTGAATGACTCCAGGCGCAACCAGAGATTTGAGCTGCACTGTATCTCCGATGAGCAGCGCGGAGATCAGGACGTGATGGACCTCTCACTGCACTCCTATCGCGCCGGAACGGAAGAGCAGCTTCCTCTCGCCCTCAACCTGCAATTAGTGATGAGACTTCAGGAGGGCATCTGGCGGCTGAATGATGTCACACTGAGCGTCAAGCTTCCGGTTGGCGACCCCGGAGTTCTGGATTCCTGGTGGAACGCTCCGTCTTTTTCCAGCTCCTCTGCACCCGCCGCTTTGCCTGTGGCGGAGCCGGCCAGCATGTCTGCTCAAATCACCCCGTTCCGCGCGGTGCGCCGGATCACCCTGGCAGAGTCGCTCTTTGCCAAGAAGCATCCTGAAACCGGCTATACCTGTGACATACAAAAGCTGATAAACATTGGCCGGGGTCTGGATGAATCAGGGCTGTACCAGTTCATGCAGCCGGATTTTGCTGATGGCCTTTATGGCGGATACCGGTATGAACTCAAAGGGTGCGAGGGTAAGCCGGCCAGAAGATTTCAGGTATTTGCGGAACCCGCAAACGGCAAGGGCAAAGCCTATTGCTCAGACGACCGGCAGAACCTGCGCACTTCAGAAGATGGCGTTGGCCTGAATTGTCTGGCCGATGGGAAAGTTGCCTTGCAGTAACAGGTCTGGACCGGGCTTGGGGCGAAAAGAGCAGCACGGAGGCTACTCCGTCCTGCTCCACGTATCAACGCTGAAGCAATCAATCCCGGGATTCCTTCACATTCTCAACCCGCAGGTTATTGGTGACGGAGAACACGCCTGGGACTGAATTGGCCAGAATGTTGGCCCGGTCCTTGTCGCCCTGGCTGTCCACCACGCCTTCCAGATCAATATGTCCGCCCTGGACGATAATGCGCAGCGAAGGCAGGGTTCCCATGGAATAGCGGTACAGACTGCTATCGCTGAAAATCGCGCGCGCCGCCTGCCGGCGGATGCGGTCGTCATTGGGTGAAGGCGGCAGGATCTCAATCTGATTGTTTACCGTCTCCACGCCTTCGATCTTTTTTACGGCATGTTCCGCCGTATCTTTAATCACCGGATCAACTACCTTTCCCATCAGGGTAACCGTGCTGCCATTGACCTTGTAGGACAGATTGTCAAACAGACTAAGTTGCGGAATCATGACGAGCTCATGGCGCACTTCGCTTGCAATTCGTTCCTGCATGCGCTGGGAGCCCGTAGAAGACTGAACGCCACTGGCGGGCTGCTGCTGTTGCTCCTGGGCAAAACTCAACATGAAGGACATAAAAACAGTTAACGTCGTTACAACTGACCAGCGTAAGGTTTTCCTCATTTGCTCCTCCCCAATTTAAGTCGTTCCTAAAGTGCATATGTACTTAGATGCTGTAGCGCACTCTGGTGCCACGGGGGCCCGCCGGATCACAATTCTCTATGTCTGGTTACTTTTCTAAACGTGTACGGGGAATAAGGGTTTTTCGCATTGAAACCGGGAACATCAGGGGTTGGACGAATCGTGCGCGCCCCGGCGTTCTGAGGGAGGCAACCGAGATGGGAACTGCTGGCACGGGGTCTTGCCAATGGCATCCGCTCATCACAGGGGAGATTGTTATTTAAGAAAGATTTAATTTTTTGGCGGAACGTTGCGACTCTTCAGTTGAGTCTAGGTTTAATAGCTCATTTTAAAGGTCATCTGACGAAAACCGGTGAAGTTTCCTCTTTGGTAAATGGCCTCCAGAGTGTATGATTCCAGCAACTCTGAAGCTGCAATCTTGTGTTTACAAGTGTTGGGAGAAAGCCATCGTCCGCTGGCATATGCTGCAGTATCTAGTGAGTTTTGCAGTTAGCGTTGTCGCTTCATCAGGTCTTACCTGGGTCGTACGCAGCCTGTCCAGGCGATACGGTCTGGTCAGGGCCCCTGAATCCTCGCGCCATATTCACCGCATCCCGATACCCCGCCTGGGTGGGTTGGCAGTTTTTGGAACATTTGTTTCCCTCTACCTGATTTATGCCTTTGTCTCCGGACATGGCTGGGCCCACGCGCCAAGCCATGACGAAGTTCCCCGAATACTGCTCCTCTCGACTGGCCTTTTTTTAGTGGGACTGGCCGACGATCTATTTGGCCTGGCCCCCTGGACGAAGTTGCTGATCGAAGTTGTTGGAGCGTTCGGGCTCTATTTTTCCGGTATCCGTTTTGATTTCTCTCTTACTCATTCCGGAGGAGCCTGGACGTCCGCCATTGGCCTGGGGCTCACTGTTTTCTGGGTTGTGCTGATTTGCAACGCGATCAACTTGATTGATGGTCTGGACGGCCTTGCGGCTGGCGCGGCCCTGTTTTCCATGGTGACCATTTTTACGCTGGCCCTGGGCGGCCGCCCGGGAATTGCTACCGCGACGACGATTCTCGCCGGCAGCCTTTTTGGATTTCTGATCTTCAACTTCAATCCGGCGTCCATATTCCTCGGCGATTCGGGAAGCCTGTTTCTAGGTTTCATGCTCAGCGCTTTCGTTCTGGCCGAGTCGCAGAAGCAGGCCACCACGCTGGGAAGCCTGGTTGTGCCTCTGGTGTCCTTTGCCCTGCCGCTCACCGACGTGAGCGTGAGCCTCTTGCGGCGTTTTTTGAGCGGACATTCCATTTTCGGCGCTGACCGCGAGCATATTCACCATAAGCTCCTTGAACTCGGATTGACGCAGCGTCAGGTGGTCTGGGTGCTTTACAGCGTCTCCGCGCTTTGCGCCGTGCTCAGCCTGTTCCTGATGACCCCCTCCAGCATCGTCTTTATTCCGGTGGTGGCCATCATGTTGCTCACCGTTTTTTTTGGCCTGCGCAAGCTCAGGTACGCCGAATTTGACGAGTTCCAGCGAGTAGGCAAACGGATTGTGCTGCAGAAGAGGGTCTTTGCCCGCAACATTGCGGTCAGAAAAGCCGCGGCAACGCTTGAGACAACGCGCGACCTTAGAAGCATTCCTCTGGTCCTTGAAAGCTGCCTGGCCGACGATTTTGACGGTTTTGAGATCGTCCTTGACGATGGTTTTGCCTGCAATGAATCCCTGCCGCTTTCCTGGGAGGGCAATGTCTTCCGCATGCATTGGAGCCTGAGCAGGGAAAAGCTGGTCTTAGCGCTGGATCTTTGCGCGCCGAATGGCCGGTCCATCGGGCAGATTTCTCTGTTTCAAAGCGCCGAGAGCCCGCTGCTCATTGATATGGATCTGCTCAGGACTGAACTGCGGCAATCGCTGGCACAGGCCTTGTATCACTCCGTCACCGGAGCGCATCTCGCCCCGGTCCGGTTGCCGGCTCTGGTGGAGCGCCGTCAGAAGCCCGTTGCCGCGGGATACTTCGATCGCGACCTCTCGAACTAGCTACCCTCCATGCCTTCCCCATCGGCAGGTGGGCGGTGATTCCGGCATCTTCTAAGAGACTCAGCTAATCGGCGCTTTTTCGAGCCATTGCGCGACCTTTACCTTCCAGCCCAATTCCGCAATGATGGCTTGTTGCAGTTGCTGGGCCGCGTCAGGCTCGCCGTGGACCAGAAAAGTGGTTTGCGGTTTCTTTCTGAAGGTCCGGAGCCAGCGCAGAAGTTCCTCAGTGTCGGCATGATCACTGAACTGTTCCAGAGCGGCCACGCGGGCGCGGATCTCAACTTCCTGGGAGAAGATGCGCACCGACCGGGCGCCGCTCTTGATGATGGCCCCGCGCGTTCCCGGGGCCTGAAAGCCGATGAAAATTACCTGGTTGCGCGGATCCGACAGCCGGTTCATCAGGTGGTGCAGTACGCGCCCGCCTGTCACCATGCCGCTGGACGACACGATGATGCAGGGGAAGCGCACGTCATTGATCCTCCTAGACTCTTCCTGCTTCGCCGCAAAGGTAAATCCCTGCCACTCCAGCGGCGACCCGAATTTCCCAATCAGCCGGCGCGCCTCTTCATTGAACTGGCTGGTGTACTTCATGCAGATTTCCACGGCCTTTATGCCCATGGGGCTGTCCACAAAGACAGGCGTCCGCGGAATGGCGCCGTCTTCCATGAGTTCTTTCAGCATGAAAAGGAATTTCTGGGTGCGTTCCACGGCAAAGGCCGGCACCACCACGGAGCCTCCGCGGCGCACCGTATCGGTCACCAGCCGGGCCAGTTCCGGCCGCACATCATCGCCGGGGTGGACGCGGTTTCCGTAAGTTGACTCCATTATCAGCAACTGCGGGTCTTCATCCGGCTCAGGCCCGGCATGAACTAC
>DATIWA010000322.1:0-2077 GCA_035465515.1 Candidatus Limnocylindrales bacterium
CCACAGGAGTATCCCCTGCAATAGCGGTCGCACTCCCACCTGCTTGAGGGTGGCCTTGGAAACGCCGGCCCCAATCAGGAAGAGAGTTACGGTGAGCCCGATCCGGCCCAGTTTTGAAAACGCCGCGAACGCGGGAGCGCCGGCGGGCATGTAGGAGTTAAGCATCGCCGCCAGGCAGAAAAGCGCGATGAACCAGGGCCACTGAATTTTGGTCTTGCTCCTCTTGAACATGGCAGTGCCCAGGGAGACAGGCACAATCCACAAGGCGCGCGCCAGCTTTACAGTGGTGGCGATCGCCAGGGCCACGGCCCCATATTTGGCGGCGGCGCCTACAACGGAGCTGGTGTCATGGATGGCCAAAGCGGACCAGAGCCCAAACTGTGCTTGTGAGAGGTGCAGCGCGGTCCCGATGAGGGGAAACAGCAGCAGGGCAATCGAGTTCAGTACAAAGACCGTTCCCAGCGAAACGGCAATCTGTTCCTCCGTGGCTTCCGTGATAGGCGCCACAGCGGCAATCGCGCTGCCGCCGCAGATGGCCGTACCCGTGCTGATCAGGTAAGACGACTTGGGCTGCACCCCGAGCGCGCGTCCCAGCAGTTCTCCCAGAAGCAACGCCGCGGAGATTCCCACGAAGGTGTAGAGAAAACTCACCCGGCCAGTGCGGATAATTTCAGCCAGGTTCATCCCAAACCCCAGACCAACCACGGAGCCCTGCAACAGGAATTTGGAGGCCTTGCGTGATTCTTGAGGATAAGGATGAGAGAAGCTGAGTCCAAACGCCAGGCCAAGGATGAGGGCCAGCGGAGGTGAAATGAATCCGGTACAACAGATGAGGGCACATACTAAAAACAAGATTTTAAGTTTCATTCGTAGCTATTCGGGCCAAAGGCTGGTCTCAATTTCGGCAGGAGCCGCGGTGAGCAGCATCTTTCAATATTATCTTACGTTGATATGACATCGTCCAATATCCCCAATGGTTCGTGTCCTGTTAGTGGCCGGACCTGGCTTTCCACAGGATCTGCTGCAACATCCCCATCATGAGCTCTGCGTCTGTGGAGGAAAGGCGCAATCGCCGCACCAGCCGTCGTATTTTTTCTTCGGTAACGCCTCCCGAACCGGACCTCACGTAGCCACTGGCACGGAGGGCTTCCAGGAGAAGAGTAGTGAGTCGCTCAGCCTGACCTGCATTGGCCGGCGCGACCTGGTCGGTCCGCTGCTGTTCCAGTTCTCCCGGTTCAGCTCCGTGTGCGATCTCGTAAAGACACAGGGCCACCGCCTGCCCCAGATTCATGGAGGCGTGTTCGGAAACAGTGGGTATACGCACCAGCCAGTGGCAGTGTGCGAGGTCCTCATTCGACAGGCCGGTCTTCTCTGATCCGAACAGCAGGGCCACGCGCCCTTCTTGCAGTTTCTCCCGCAGGGAGCCGGCCCCGGCCCTAAGCAGCTTCAGAGGGTGCTGTACCTGACGATTGTGCGCGGCGGTGGTCCCAACAACCAGCACACAGTCGGCCACGGCATCGGCAACCGTGGAATACTCTTGCGCCTCTGCCAGCACCTGGGCCGCGCCCACGGCCGAGCGGGCTTCGCGAAATGTCGGTTCGTAAGGTCGAACCACACGCAGACGGGAAAAACCAAAGTTGCTCATGGCGCGGGCGACGGCGCCGATGTTCAAAGGATTGCGTGTGGCTACCAGGAGCACACACAGGCGATCGAGTTCATCTGCGCGGAGCAAGGCCACTATTGTACGGCGCGTGAACGGGCCTGGTCGGGAGCAGGCGGCCGCTGCGGAACGGGGCAGCAGCCGGGCTCGCAATGAGCGAGCAGAGGCGTGCTCACGCCTTCCAGAAGCATTCGCCGGACCATGGCTGCCAGCCTGGGATGCGAGCCCGCGGTGCCGGCGCGCACCATCTCGATACCTGACTTCTGGCAGAACGCCCGGGTCTCGGTGTCGAGGTCATAGATGACTTCCATGTGGTCGGAGATAAATCCGATGGGGCAAACGACAACGCGCCGGGTTCCCGCCTGACATCGGGCCCGCAGGTAGTCGTTGACATCAGGCTCCAGCCATGGCTGGGTG
>DATIWA010000323.1:0-1799 GCA_035465515.1 Candidatus Limnocylindrales bacterium
AATGAGATGTTCTTGCGCAAGTCCGGCGTCAGGCGCAAATGCTGAAAAGTATAGGCGCTGGCGTAAAACGGCGTGGCCAGGTCGTACATGCCTTCCATGACCAATACCTTCAGGTATTTGTTTTTCGCCATGGCCGACTGCAACTGCGTGGCCGTCTGCGGGTAGCCGGCAATACCCTGCCCCCAGTCCCAGGCACGGTTGATGTGCTCAAAATCCCAAATGACGTACGGCAGATCAGTCTTGTAGCCGAGTTCATTTTCGGCATAGTCGTTCATGGCCGCGTTGAAGGCGGGGAACAAGGCGGCCATGGCCGGGTCGAAGAACGGTTCATGCGACGCGCTCTGCGGCGCCGGCGCGGCAAAGCGCCCATCCACCCGGCCGACTTCCAGCTTTTGGTCCTTGAGCAGGTTATGCATGAATACCTGCGGCTCGATGCGCAAATCGTTTTCCTCGATCAGCTCCGGCTTGAGTCCGGTGTAAGCGGCAAGCTGGGCTACGATCTGTTTGCGCTTTTCCGGCGGCAGCGCGTTTCCCTCGGCCAGCGCCTGGGCGTAGTCGTTGGCGCACCACTGCTCCACTTTCTTGATGGTGGTGTCCAGATCGGCAGTCAGTTCAGGGGCAAGCTTTTTGTGATATGCGGCGATCATGGTGTACGTGGGAACGATCACCTGGTGCGGAAGATCGTTCATGTTGCCGGGCATCAGGGTCTGGAAGTCGAGTCCGACGGAGAGGAGCGCCACGCCATTCAGCGGAATGTAGCCGTCCATCAGGTGATTGGCCAGGGCGGCCGCGCGGGTGGTACCGTAACTTTCGCCGAAAAGGAACAGCGGCGAGCGCCAGCGCTGGTATCTCGTGAGATAGAGGCGAATGAAGCGGTAGAAAGCGTCCGCATCGCCGTCGACGTTGTAGAACTTTTTGGTCAGGTCAGAGCGCACACGGCTGAAGCCGGTTCCGGGGGCATCGATAAATACGAGGTCTGTACGATCAAGGATGGTGTCCGGATTGTCCACGGTGACGTACGGCGGAGCAGGCACGCCGCCTTCGCGTTCCAACTCGATCTTCTTTGGGCCGAGCGCACCCATGTGCAGCCAGGCCGTTGCCGTGCCCGGCCCTCCGTTGAAAACAAACGTAAGAGGCCGCGCGCGCGCGTTTTCGCCATCGAGCGTGTAGGCAGTGAAGAAGATGGCCGCCTCAGCCGGGCCGCTCTCCGGCTTCAGCGCGAGGCGTCCCGCGGTGGCTGTGTACTTGAGCAGTTTTCCCTTGGCGCTGATCTGGTGGTGCGTGACCACCGGCGCAGTTTCAGAGAGGGTGTCAACGGGCGGCTGAGCGGGGGTTGGGGATGGGCCTGGAGCGCTCTGCTGAGCCGCGGCCAGGACGGCGCAAAAGCCAACTACGAAAAGCAGGAATGCTGTACGCATCATCGGTTCAGTTCTCTTTGTGAGTGGGCGAACGGGTCATTATAAGGAATGCGAGGATGTTGCCGGTATTGATAAGACCAGGGCAGGGGCTGATGCGCCGAAAAAAACCTCTCGGCCCCGTGCAGACCAGGCCAGCCATCGCTCGCGCCGGCAGGCGGCACCAAATTCGCGTGTTCAAGAGGCAATGCGGAGCGGATTCAAATTGATTCCTGGTCCCCTCCTGCCGCATCCAATGTTCTTACAAGATGGAAGCTCCCGACGAAGTTCACAGTCCCCGAAAATTGAGATTGCCGGACGCTTTGCGCGCTTTGCGCCACCGCAATTACCGGCTTTTTTTCGCCGGCCAGTTGATCTCGCTGATCGGCACCTGGATGGACCAGG
>DATIWA010000324.1:0-3164 GCA_035465515.1 Candidatus Limnocylindrales bacterium
GGAACCCCCTAGACAGTGCTAAGGGAACTGGGCTTAGATCGTTGATCGTCCACTCGCTCCCGGCCGGCGGGATTCAATGGGCCGGCTCGATGCGAGTGCCGGCTTGGGAAGAAGATCACGCGGAAAGATTCTGGAGCAGCACATCGCGCGCGTTGCCCGCCTCGGCGGACCGGCGTGGAACAGCGCAATGTCCGCCCCGGGTTTCTAAAATCTCTCCCGGGACGGACATCGGCCTTTTGCGAAAAATCAACGCCGGGCTTTACGCCGCGGATGAGGGCACTGGCTGCCCCATCGGCGCATGCGTCCTTGCCGGCCAGCGTCTGGCCTGGGCAATGCAGATGACGTGCAGTATCAGGAGCATCGGCACCCCAAACGTAGGTATCAGGCTGAGGGGCAGCGCGGTCATGGGGGCCATGGTCGGACCTTCCGGGCTGACCAGTCCTGCAGCGCCGCCGAGCGTCAGGGCGAGGACGAGATCGGCAATGCCCAACGTCTGCCATACGATGAAGCTTGTTCGGTGGTCAGGATTCGCCAGCCTGGATGCTGCCCATCCGGCCGTCAGCCCCATGGCAATATCTCCCCACCCGGCCGGCAGGGCAAACAGGCCGGGCAGTATGCCGTAGACGTACAGGGCTATGAAAGTGAACCCAACAGTGCGCCAGGAGTGCGCCATGGTTAAAGTTCGCGGATTCAGGGAGAGGGCGTACTGGCGAAAGCCTCCTGAACTTGCATACCAGAGAAAGAAAACGATGATCGGCCCCAGCGCCGCGAGCAGGAACAGCGGCGAAGGCAGAGAGGATTGGCTCCTGAACGCGTGAAGAGCAGATGCGGTAAGAGCAAAGACAAACCACGCGGCAATGAGCCAGGCTGTAAGCTTTCCATAATTCTTGCTTTTCATGATTGATTTCCTTCCTGTGTGGCGAGAGTTGTAACGTGACTGGTCAGCGTCATCAGGTCCTGCCAGCGCTCGTCCCCCAGCCGGCTGCGCAGCCCCTGCTGCACCTTCTGCCATTGCGGAAGGGCGCGCCGGAGCTGGGCTTTGCCGGTTGCCGTTAAAGACAGCAGGCGTTCACGGCGATCTTTGCCGTAACGTTTGGCAATCCAGCCATACGGGCCCATGGTCCTGAGGGTTCGCGTCAGGGTGGTGCTGTCCATGGCCAGCATGCGGCCGAGTTCCCCCTGCGAGACCTCGCCGGCGAGCGATAGCGCTTGCAGGATGGTGAACTGGGTGACGCGCAGGCGCAGCGGCCGCAGCGCTTCGTCATAGAGCTGGGTGAGCGAGCGCGCCGTGCGGCGGAAACTGGCGCACATGCAGGGCAGGCTGGGAATCGGGGATGCGATACCGGTCATGTCTGCAATAGATGTATATACATCTATTTGCGACGCAAAAAAAATTCCGCAAGCCTCAAGCCTGAAAACGGCTCCGTTGCCGTCAAAACCCGGGGGTGCGAGGAAGGATGGGATGGCAAGTCACGGCAAGCCGGGAGTTGCGCAACTGGCGCGGGTATGCCGGGAATAATGGGACACGCTGGATGCGTATGGGGATTTGCAACTCCTGCGATCAGAGTTTGCCTGTACTCGGCTTAACCGCGCTCCGTGGCTGGTATTCTCCTCATATTGCCGGGTTTATGAGCGCCACCCGCCGGATGGGGCGGGCTGTTTACAGTTCCGCCGGACCCATGTTACGCTGTTTAAGTCACTAGAAGGACAAGATTTAGAGATAGGAGTGCACCAGTTTAAGTGTTAGCCAGAGAGCGCAAGTCCGACGTCATCAACCGTTTCCGCACGCACCAGTCAGATACCGGAAGCCCGGAAGTCCAGATTGCAATCCTGAGTGAGCGGATCGGTGAGTTGACCGAGCACTTCAAGGCACACAAGAAGGACCATGCCTCCCGGCGCGGTCTGCTCATGATGGTCAGCAAGCGCCGCCGCCTGCTGGACTATCTGAAAAAGTACGATACTGAGCGTTATAAAGACGTCATCCAGAAACTTGGCATCCGCAAGTAATCGAGTCAACGGGCGTTTTATACCGAAGCTATATTTCGGCGGGATACGTGTATGCGGGACATCGGATGATCGGATGACCGCCCACGTGGTTCCTGGGCACACGGGCATTGTTGGTCCAGCGCGCCCGGGTTCCGCCGTTTCGTACTGAAAGTCAGCTCTCTGCTGTAAGAAGCGAACTGCTGGTCCCTCCTGGAAAAGAGGAACTGATGAAACAGACAGCCACTGTTGAACTTGCAGGCGGCAAAACCCTCCATTTGGAAACCGGACATCTGGCAAAACAGGCGCAAGGCTCGGCCATTGTGCGCCTCGGCGACAACGTGGTGATCGGCACCGCGTGCTGCAGCCCGGAACCGCGGGAAGGCATAGACTTCTTCCCCCTGACGGTTGACTACCGCGAGTACACATACGCCGGCGGACGCATTCCCGGCGGCTTTATCAAGCGCGAGGGACGCCCGCAAGAGCGCGAAATCCTGACCGCCCGCCAGATTGACCGCCCCATCCGTCCCCTTTTCCCTGAAGGCTTCCGCAATGAGACCCAGGTGATTTCCCTGGTGCTCTCCGCCGATACGGAAAACGATCCTGACGTGCTCGCGATCAACTCCGCCTCCTGCGCCCTGACGCTTTCCGATATTCCATTCCACGGTCCGGTGGGCGCGGTCCGCGTGGGCTTCGTCAACGACCAGTACGTGATCAATCCTACCTACTCCGAGATGGCCGAGAGCCTGCTGAACATTATGGTGGTGGGCTCGGCGGAAGGCATTGTGATGGTGGAGTCAGGCGCCAGGGAGGTGACGGAAGACCAGGTGCTCGGCGCCATTGAGTTTGCCCATACGGAGATCAAGAAGATCTGCGCCGCTATGACCGATCTGGCGAAGCGGGCCGGCAAGCCGAAACGCGAGGTCACCCCTCCGGGATTCGACGACGCTTATTTCAATCAGCTCAAGAAGAAAGTCGGCGCCGAGTTGAAGGACGCGCTGGACACCAAGAAGCACCCCAAGCTGGAAAGCTACACCCTGGTCAAGGAAATCAAGGACCGCCTGAAGGCGGAGCTGCCGGAAGACGATGAAGAAGCGGCCAAGCAGCTCTCGCATTATTATGAAATTCTGCGCGAGCGCATCTTCCGCGAGCAGGTAACCAAAGAGCGGCGGCGGCCCGAC
>DATIWA010000325.1:0-21607 GCA_035465515.1 Candidatus Limnocylindrales bacterium
GGTAGGGTTATGCAGCACGGTCACGGGGTAGCCACGGGCCAGGGGACGGTCATCAAACTCAATCTGCATGTTGATGATGTGGGTCACGCCCACGCGAACCAGTTCCGCCATGTTGTCGTCGTTCCAGATACCACCGCCCACCGCGATGCGGTCTGTCACCCAGGTCATGTCCATATACTTTAGTTTTGATGCACCAGCCTGGCGCCCGGGAATGATCAGGCTGCCGGGACCGCCAAAAGCGCGAAATCCAACTCCAGTATCGCACTACTCCGGCAAGTCCTGCGATCTTGAGATCATCGGCATCATATCAGTCCCCAAATGGAACGCTTGAACGCAACCCCGGCCGGCCCCTCGCGTATCAGGAACGTTGGCAATCTTCCGGGCAACGTCCCGGCTACAATAAATGACAGCACTCTATGGGAGGAATAAGAGACTTATGGAACAGCTTGCAGGAATGATTTCGCGGCGCAACGAGGACATTGCCCTGGATATGATGAAATTTATTGCCGCTACCACCAATTACGGGAAGACCGAGTCGGCGGGCGCAGGTTTCCAGACGGGCGCAGTCAGCAAGGCCGAGGACTATGCCAGCCACCTGCTTGAACTGTATACTCGCTGCCTGGATACGGTAAATGGCCGAAAGTAAACAGGCCCGGGTTTGCGTTTGGATGATATTTCTTACTAGGATGATCTGAGCGCCCTTGTGAATCTGCCCAACTACATAACGCTTTCCCGCATCGCGGCCATCCCGCTGATCATATGGATCCTTACCACGTCCCACTTCAGCGTGCAGCAGGAAACGCTGCGGGTGGTGCTGGCTTCGGGAATTTTCATCCTGGCGGCAATTACCGACGGGCTGGACGGCTACCTGGCGCGCCGGCGAGGGCAGATCACCACGATGGGCATGCTGCTGGACCCGCTGGCGGACAAGCTCATGATCGCCGCGGCCTACATTACCCTGGTGCAGCTCATCCCGTCCATTGTGAGCGTGTGGGTGGCGGTGATCGTCATCGGACGTGAATTTCTGATTTCCGGGCTGCGTTCCATTGCCGCTTCAGAAGGCTTCACCATTGAAGCCAGCGAACTGGGCAAGCTGAAGATGGTGGCCCAGATTGTCTCGGTGGTCGCGGCGATTCTTGCCATCCGCTGGGACCATTGGCCGGTGGGTCCCTATATCTTCTCCGTGGACCTGGTGGCGCGGCTGGCCGTCTGGTTCATGGTGCTGGTTTCCATCATCTCCATGGTGGATTATTTCGTCGCCTTCTGGAAGAAGATTGACAAGCGGGCGGAACGCCGGCGACGCCGTCCTTTTGTGCTGAGCCGCCGCAAGAAAAAGGCGCTGCAGCAGCAGGCGGAAGCCGACAATCCGGCCAAGGCGCACTGAGAAAAACAGCCGGCGCTCAGCCCCGAAAGCCTGCTCTCATCGCCGGAAAGGCGACTGGGGGCCGCTATTGCGTGCAATTTGCAACGCACTTCACGGTTGAGATCTCAACCTCGACCTTTTTCTTCTTTCTGATCTCCTGTTCGGGCAGCAGCACCACCTGCTGATCGCCGTCACTCAACTGAAATGTGCATTCCAGGGTGCTGGACTGCACGCCGTACTGCTTGCAGGAGCTTTTGGAGAGTATCTCCTGGGCCTGGTCGCGGTGCGCGTAAAGGTCGTCCACCAGACTGCTGGGCACCACGGCCACGGTCATGGGAATCTCAGTCTTTACCCGGACACGGATCTTGTCATTATCGTGCTCCGGCGAGAAAGGCCCGTAGGATTTCAGGGATGAAGAGATTTTGTACTTCTCCCTGCGCAGGTCAACCCACGAAAACTGCGGTGGGTCGGGAAGATCACAATTGGCGGTGCAGTCCCAGCGATAAGGGGTCACGCGAACGTCGTTGGCGAGAAGCTGGTTCAGGGTGGCGCGGGCAAAGGGCACTCCAGCTCCGGCAATAATGGCACGGTCCGCGCGCCGCATATCGCGCACCACCACGATGCGGGCGGTGTAGCTGGCGTAAAAATTGCACGTGAAGTTGGCCTTTACCACGTCCCGCATCAGGCAATCGTAATTCAGGTGTTCCAGCCTTTCATGATCGCGCGCTGCCTCGTTCCAGTCACTGAGCGGCACCACGCCCACGCTGACCGGATAGTGGGAGTTGATGTCCATGCGGATGCGGATGGCCTCCCAGCCGTGCGGCTGAAACACGGCCACACCGTTGTGGTAGCCGGGACCGATACGGAATGTGCTTTCGCTCTGGGGGACCCAGCCATACTCCTTCTGCTGGGCATAACCCATGCCGGCGGCGGAAATCAGAATCAAGACCGACAGAATCGTTTTGCGCATCGCGCGCATTATGTCCAAGGCAGCGGCGCGGGGCAAATTACGCTGGTACGTTACGAAAGTAGCGGGATGCGGGCTGTCTTAGTCACCCGTGGGCTCGACGGCCGGTTTGGGGAGATGACGACGATGGGCGGCGCGCCAGCGGACCACGCGGAGACGCATGCGGTCAAGGTAGAGATAAACCACGGGAGTGGTGAACAAGGTCAGGGCCTGGCTGACGATCAATCCGCCAACAATGGCGATTCCCAGCGGCCGGCGCAGTTCCGCGCCCATCCCGGTGCCGATGGCCAACGGGAGCCCTCCGAGCAAAGCGGCCATGGTGGTCATCATGATGGGGCGGAAGCGCAACTGGGCGGCATGATAGATGGCGTCTTCCGGCGATTTGTTTTCGCGCCGCTCCGTGTCCAGGGCGAAATCAATCATCAGAATCGCGTTCTTCTTGACGATGCCGATCAGCAGAATAATGCCGATCAGCGCGATGACGTTGAGATCATTGCCGGTGAGCATGATGGCCAGAATGGCGCCGACGCCAGCCGAGGGCAGAGTGGAAAGAATCGTGATGGGGTGAATGGTGCTTTCATACAGCATGCCCAGCACGATATAGATGGTGACCAGGGCCGCCAGGATCAACAGAGGCTGGCTTCTGGCGGCGTCCTTGAAAGCCGCGGCCGTTCCCTGAAAGCCGCCATGAATGGCCGCGGGCACGCCGATATCGCGCATGGCGCCTTCCACAGCGCGCGTGGCCCGGTCCAGGTCACCGCCCGCGCCCGGCAGGTTGAAAGATATGGTCACCGCGGGGTACTGGCCCTGATGATTCACCTGCAATGAAGTATTGGCGGTTTCATAGTGGGCGAACGCCGAAAGCGGGACCTCAGTGCCGTTGGAGGCTTTCACATAGGTATGGCGCAGCGCCTCCTGTCCGGAGAACAGATTGCGATCAACTTCCATCACCACGTGATACTGGTTCAACTGGCGATACATGGTGGAGACCTGCGCCTGACCAAAGGATGTGTAGAGAGCAGTATCAACCTGGGCCGAAGAAACGCCCAGACGTGACGCGGTATCACGGTCCACGACAACCTGGGTGGCCAGTCCTTTGTCCTGCTGGTCTGAGTTCACGTCACGCAGTTCAGGCAGGCTGCGCAGCTTGGCCAGAATGCGCGGCGCCCAGTAATTGAGTTCCTTCAGGTCCTCCGACTGCAACGTGTACTGGAATTGCGCGTGGCTGAAACGCCCGCCGATATTCAAATCCTGGACCGGGGTAAGAAACAGAGTGGCGCCCGGCACCCGGGCCAGCGTGGGACGCAACCGATTGATGATCTGCTCCACGGAAGCCTTGCGTTCGCTCAACGGTTTCAGTGTGACGAACATGCGCCCGGTGTTGGAGGTCCCGCCGCCGGCAAAACCCACGGCGGTTTGCACGGCCGGGTCCTTGCGAACAATCGCCATATACTGCTGCAACTTGTCGCGCATGGCCGGGAAGGAAATGTCCTGCGCGGCCTGAATGGACCCTCCCATGCGTCCCGTGTCCTGCTGCGGGAAGAAACCCTTGGGCGCCGCGATATAGAGATAAATGCTCAGGCAGGCGGTCAGGATGGTCACCGCCAGAGTGAGCGGCTGATGCCGCAGGACCCAGCCCAGGCTGATGCGGTACATCTTCAAGATGTAATCAAACCCGCGCTCGCTCAGGCGAAAGAGCCTGCCGTGCTTTTCCTGGCCGATGGGGCGCAGGAACTTGGCGCAAAGCATTGGCGTCACGGTGAGCGAGACCAGCAGAGAAACGCCGATGGCGGTGCTCAGCACCACGGCAAACTCACGGAAGATGCGGCCGACGACCCCCTGCATGAGAAGGATGGGGATAAAGACGGCCACCAGCGAAGAGCTCATCGAAAGCACGGTAAAACCGATTTCGCGGGCCCCGCGAAAGGCCGCGCTTACCGGGTCCATGCCGGCTTCCAGATAGCGCGTGATGTCCTCAATGACCACAATGGCGTCATCCACCACGAAGCCGGTGGAGATGGCGAGCGCCATGAGGGAGAGATTGTCCACGCTGTAGTCGCAAAGGTACATCACGGCAAAGGTGCCGATCAGGGACAGGGGGACGGCCACGCTGGGAATAAAGGTCGCGCGAAGGTTGCGCAGAAAGACAAAGACCACCAGGACAACAAGAATGATGGAAATGACCAGCGTGATCTGAATATCAGCGACCGAAGCGCGGATGGTGATGGTGCGGTCAAGGACCACGTCCAGGTTGATTGCGGCCGGAATGGAGGCCTGCAATTCGGGCAGCAAGGCCTTGACACGATCGGCGGCGTCAATGATGTTGGCGCCGGGCTGGCGAAAAACGATCATCAGAACGGCGTTCTTGCCATTGGCCAGTCCGGTGTTGCGGATGTCCTCCACCGAATCCTGCACGTCGGCCACGTCGCCCAGGCGGACCGTGCCGTTGTTGTTGTGGGCGATGATGATTTTTCTGTAATCGTCGGCTTGAAAAAGCTGATCGTTGGCCGTAATTTGCCAGGCATTCACGGCGTTGGCGACTTCACCCTTGGGCCGGTTGGCGTTGGCCGCCGCCAGAGCGTTCCGCACCTGCTCCACGCCGATGCCGAGCTTGTTGAGAATCGTGGGGTTTACTTCGGCGCGCACCGCCGGCCGCGCTCCGCCACCCACAAAGACCTGCCCGATGCCCGGCACCTGGGAGAGCTTTTGCGCCAGCACGGAATCAGCAATGTCATACATGCGGGGCTTGGTGACCGTGTCAGAGGTGAGCGCCAGAATCATGATGGGCGCATCCGCCGGATTTACCTTGCGCCAATTCGGCCGCGTCGGAAGGTTGGCGGGCAACTGGCCCAGCGCGGCATTAATCGCCGCCTGCACGTCGCGCCCCGCTGCATCTATGTTGCGGTTGAGATCAAACTGAAGAACGATGCTGGTGGAGCCCAGCTGGCTGGTTGAGGTCATCTGGTTGACCCCGGCGATTCGCCCGAACTGGCGTTCCAGGGGAGTCGCAACCGATGACGCCATGGTCTCAGGGCTGGCCCCCGGCAGGCCTGCGTTCACGCTGATGACCGGGTATTCAACCTGGGGGATCGGCGCCACCGGCAGCCGCGTGTAGGCCAGGATTCCCGCCATGAGGACACCAAAGGCGAGCAATGAAGTTGCCACGGGCCGGCGGATGAATGGCGCGGAGATGTTCATGGCCTATCCCCGCCCTGAATCGCGCCGGTTTTCAAATCCCGGCCCTGAACACCGCCAGGACCCGCGAGCATGCAGACGAAGCACGAGCGTTGAAATCTTCCTGCCGGTCCATTCGTCTTCATGGTCATACGTCTTATAGCGTCCTGCTTCAGGGTCCCTCCGCCGGTGGCGTTCGGGACTGCGGGAATAAGCTCAGTCCGCGGCTACAGGCTCCTTTTCCGGCGTAATGGTGTTGCCGATCTTGAAGCGGCTGAACTTTCCGGCCAGCTTGTCAAACCAGATGTAAATCACGGGAGTGGTGTAAAGAGTAAAAAGCTGGCTGAGGAGCAGTCCGCCGATGATGGTGATGCCCAGGGGATGGCGGAGTTCAGATCCCGTGCCGCGTCCAAAGGCCAGCGGCACAGCGCCCAGCAGGGCGGCCATGGTGGTCATCATGATGGGGCGGAAACGGAGGAGGCTGGCCTGGTAGATGGCTTCTTCCGGCGGCTTGCCTTCGCCGCGCTCGGCGTCGAGCGCGAAATCGATCATCATAATGGCATTCTTCTTCACGATGCCGATCAGAAGAATGATGCCTATCAGCGCGACCACGGTGAGATCGTTGCGCGTGAGAATCAGCGCCAGGATCGCGCCCACACCGGCCGAGGGCAGTGTGGAAAGAATGGTGACCGGGTGGATGTAGCTTTCATAGAGAACGCCCAGCACGATGTAAACGGTGATCAGCGCGGCCAGAATCAGCCAGGGCTCTGAGGCCAGCGACTTCTGAAAAGCGGCGGCCGTCCCCTGAAAACTGGTATGAATGCTGGGCGGCATGCCCAGGTCGCTTTCCGCCGCGGCGATGGCCCTGGTGGCGCTGCCCAGCGATTCGCCCGGCGCCAGGTTGAAGGAAACCGTCACCACGGGGAATTGTCCCTGGTGATTGATGGTCAGGGGAGTGTGTCCGGTTTCAAAATGGCTGAAGGCGGAAAGCGGGACCTGCGTTCCGGTGATTGACTTTACATAGATGTGCGTGAGGTCAGACGGGTCCTGCTGGAACTGCTGCCCGACTTCCAGGACCACGTGATACTGATTCAGCTGGGTAAAGATGGTTGAGACCTGGCGCTGGCCAAAAGCATCGTAGAGCGTGTCATCAATGGCTTGGGGCAGGATACCGAAACGCGCGGCGGTATCGCGATCAATGACCAGGTCGGCGCGCAAGCCCTGGTTCTGCTGGTCGCTGGCCACGTCACGCAACTCCGGCAGGGTGTTCAGTTTGCTGACGATGCGCGTGGACCATTCGCCCAGTTCATTGGGGTCGGCGTCTTCCAGCGAGTACTGGAACTGCGTGCGGCTTACCCGGTCCTCCACGGTGAGATCCTGCACCGGCTGAAGGTAAAGCGTGATGCCTTGCACTTCCGCCACTTTCGGCTGCAGGCGGCGGATAATTTCCAGCGCGCCGGCATCGCGCTCATCGTGCGGCTTCAGGTTGATCTGGAAGCGTCCGCTGTTCTGCGTGGTGTTGGTGCCGTCAATGCCGATGAACGAGGAGAGGCTGGCAACGTCAGGGTCCTGGAGAATGACCCGGGCGACCTTTTGCTGCATCTCTGACATGGCGGCGAACGAAACATTCTGCGGCGCTTCGGAAATGCCCAGAATTACGCCGGTGTCCTGCACGGGGAAAAAGCCCTTGGGAACGATGGCGTAAAGATAAAGCGTAAGCAGCAGCGCGCCCAGGGTGGCCAGCAGGGTGGCGGTCTGGTGCTTGAGCACCCATTTGAGAGTGCGTCCGTAAAACTCGATTACACGCTCGTAGAAACGCTCTGAGGCATGGTAGAAACGGCCGTGCCGCGCCTCTTTGGGGTTCTTGAGCAGGCGCGCCGCCATCATGGGCGTAAGCGAGAGCGAGACCAGCGCGGAAATGATGATGGTCACGCTGAGGGTGATGGCAAATTCCCGAAAGAGCCGGCCGACAATGTCCCCCATGAAGAGCAGCGGGATCAGCACGGCGATGAGGGAGACGGTCAACGAAATGATCGTGAAGCCGATCTGTCCGGCGCCCATGAGCGCGGCGTCGAGCGGCGAATGGCCCTCTTCCAGAAAGCGGTCAATGTTTTCGATCATCACGATGGCGTCATCCACCACGAAACCGGTGGAGATGGTGAGGGCCATCAGAGAGAGATTGTCCAGGCTGTAGCCCAGCAGGTACATCACGCCAAAGGTCCCCACAATGGAAAGGGGCACGGCCACGCTGGGAATCACGGTTGCGGAAAGATTGCGGAGGAAGAGAAAAATGACCATCACCACCAGGGCAACGGTGAGCATCAGCTCGAACTGCACGTCCTTGACCGAGGCGCGGATGGTTTCCGTACGGTCGGTAAGAATCCGGACCTTGACGGAAGAGGGGAGCGCGCCCTGAAGCTGGGGCAGGACCGCTTTAACGCGGTCCACCACGCTGATGATGTTGGCCCCGGGCTGCCGCTGAATATTGACGATGACCGCGGGCACCAGCTTGTTCCCCGCGCCCATCCAGGCAGCCTGCCGCGAGTTCTCCGCGCCATCAATCACGCTGGCCACGTCGCTGAGCCGGACCGGCGCGTTGTTGCGGTACGCGACGATCACGTTTCTGTACTGGCTGGCCGAGGTGATCTGGTCATTGCTGTTAATCGTGAACGACTGGCGAGGACCTTCCAGGATTCCCTTGGCCTGGTCCACATTGGCCTGAGCGAGAGCGGCGCGCAGGTCTTCCAGACTGAGCCCGTACGATGCCAGGGTCGTGGGGTTGGCCTGAATACGAACCGCCGGGCGCTGCCCGCCGCTGATGGAGACCAGTCCCACGCCAGAGAGCTGGGAAATTTTTTGCGCCAGCGTGGTATCGGCGAGGTCTTCAACCTTGGTGAGGGAAAGACTGTCAGAGGTCAGGGCCAGAGTGATAATGGGCGCGTCCGCCGGGTTCACCTTGCTGTAAATCGGAGGATTGGGAAGGTCGCGGGGCAGAAACGTGGCTGCCGCATTGATGGCCGCCTGCACCTCCTGCTCCGCCACGTCAATGTTCTGCTCCAGAGTAAATTGCAGGGTGATGACCGAACTGCCGAAAGAGCTGGTCGAGGTCATCTGCGAAAGTCCGGGGACCTGCCCGAACTGGCGTTCCATGGGCGCCGTGACCGAGGACGCCATTACCTCCGGGCTGGCGCCGGGATAAAAAGTTGTGACCTGTATGGTGGGGTAGTCCACCTGCGGCAGCGCGGAGACCGGCAACTGGCGGTAGGCGACGAAGCCGACCAGAAGCACACCGATCATCAGCAGTGAGGTGGCTACCGGCCGAAGAATAAATAAGCGAGATGGACCGCCGTTGGGCATGTTGGGGTTTGCAGGCGTGCGCGGACTGAAAACTTACTTTACTGTCCTGCTGATTCAGCTCCCTGTCCCGAAGAAGCGCCTCCGCGAATTTCAATGTGGCTGCCCGGCTGGAGCTTGTCCTGGCCATCAGTCACCACGGTCTCCCCCGGCTCCACGCCGGAGGCGATGGCCGTCACGCTGCCCTCATTCAAGGCCACGGCCACCTTGCGCATCTCAACCGTCTTGTCCGGCTTTACGGTGAACACATAGCTTCCCTGGGGCCCGCGCTGGATGGCGGCTGCCGGCACCACGGTGCTGTTCTTGCGCACCTCCAGCAACAGATGGCAATTCACAAACTGGTTGGGCCAGAGGGCCCGCTCAGCATTGTCAAAAATGGCTTTGAGCTTGCCTGTACCGGTGGCGGGATCAATCTGATTGTCAATCGTGAGCAGCTTGCCGGTGGCCAGTCTGGTCTGGTCGTCGCGGCTGAAGGCATCAACTTCAAGCTCTTTTTTGCGCATCTGCCGGGCGACCGAAGGCAGGTTATCTTCCGGCAGCGTGAAGACCACGGCAATGGGATGCAGCTGGGTGATCACCAGCAGGCCGTTGGGGTCAGAAGCGTGCACCATGTTGCCGATATCCACCTGGCGAAGGCCAATGCGCCCGCTCACCGGGGCCGTGATCCGGGTATATACCAGGTTCAGCTTTACGTTATCTACGTTGGCCTTGTCGGCGCGCACCGAGCCCTCAAGCTGGTCCATCAGCGACTTTTGCGTGTCCATCTGCTGTTGCGGGATGATCCCCTGCTTATAGAGGTCCTGGAAGCGCTGAAAATTCAACCTGGCGTCATTGAGCGCGGCCTGATCTTTGTACAGAGTGGCCTGGACCTGGCTGAGCTGTACGTCATAGGGACGGGGGTCAATCACCGCCAGCAGGTCGCCTTTGTTGACCTCCTGGCCTTCCTTGAAATGGATCTCCACGAGCTGGCCATCAATGCGGCTTTTCACGACGACTGTATTGAAGGCCTCCACCGAGCCCAGACCCTGGAGATAAACGGGGAGATCGCGGGTCTCCGCCCTGGCCACAGCCACCGGGACCACCATCTGCTGAAAACCGCCGCGGCCGCCACGTCCGCCGCCTTTGCCGGCAGCCTGGGGATTGGGCGAGCAGCCGGCCAACAGAGTCGCCAGAAAAAAGACGAGCACGCCCAGACGCAAGCCGGGAGCGATGCGACGCTGGCGCGGCTTTTCGCCACGCGCCGCGGAAATGTGGCGCTTAGTGTTGGGCATCCATGTCCTCTCAAAAGGGGGCAGGTCAGGAAATTACTTAATCTACCAGAGCGGCTGCCACGTGACTATAACAGGCAGTTGCGGCCGCACTGCCGCTTCTTGCCTGCTCCAGGAACAAACCTCAATATTGATGCAAATTCCCTTCCGGCCAGCCGGCAAATTCCAGAGGCAGACCTATCATTTGACGCCAAGCAGCCATTAAATGGGATGTTGATTTGTAAATAATTGTCAATTCGGGAGTTGCATCGCGCGGGCAGGACGTGAAGACAACAAAGAAAATGAAAGCCCGGAGTTGAATCCGGGCTTTCAGAGCAAATCGCGGGCAAGAGCTGCCGGCTTATTCCGGCTTGGGGGGCTGCTGCTCGGCCGGAGGCACGGCTCCAGCGGGCAGGGCCATGATTTCCACTTTGCGGCCGGTGCCGCCGGCTTTGGTCTGAATGCGCTGCGGATCAATCCCCTTGGATTTCGTCAGGTATGCCTTTGCGTTATCAGCGCGCTGGGAGGCCAGCCGCGGAGACTCCATCTCCTCCGCCGAGCCGGTCAGCGACACGGTGCTGGTGGGGTCCTGCTCCATCTTCAGGGCCACGTCATCCAAAATGGCCTTGGAACGATTGTCCACATAGGCGCTGTTCGGTTTGAACTCCAGCTCCGTCAATTTCTGCGGGGTGGGCGGAGGCGGCGTGGCGGCCTCAACGTTGATATTGGTGATGGCCGTGGCGCTGAGCTGGCGGTCGTCAAATGCGGTGGCGCGCACGGCGATGGGGCCGGGGCCGCTATCGGCGGTATCCAGAGTGGCTTGATTACGGCTGGCGGAAAGCTTGCCGCCATTGGAAACAAAGGCGATGCTGATGGGATGGTTGTCGGGACTCACGGCATCGCAGGTAATCATGGAAGTTTCACCCACGCGCACGGTGGCGGGCGAAGCTGTGCAGGAAATGCGCGGCGGCAGGGCCGTTGCAGTATCAGAGGCGGGCGGTGGCGGCGGGGCCGTAACCGGCAACACAGGCTGCACCTCCGGAGCGCTCTCCACGTCCATCAGCTCCACGCCATCTCCAACGTGGATGTCTTCTAGCGCCGTCAGGATCATGGCGGTGGCGCTCTTTTTATGAACGTTCAGGACCACCATGTCGCCCAGAGTGCGACGGGGAAGGCTGGAAAGCTCGCCCGATGAAATGTGATAGGGGTCTTTCTGCATGTCCTCATAGGCGCTGGCTTTGAGCGACAATCCCGCTTCTGGATCGTGGTAGCTGTAGGAGTAGGTGCGCGTGGCGCGCAGGTAATCTCCCACTTTTATTCCCTTATTGCTTCCGATGCTCAAGTAAACCTTGTTCTTGGTTCCCACCAGGCCGTCAAACTCGTTGGCCATGATGATGCGCCCCTGGGCCTTGCCGTTGGGCGGAGCAAAGCGGTTGAGTGTTACATTGCGAAACTTGGGGGCCTGGCGCTGCTCCCAGGGAACAGCCACATCTCCGGGGACGATGTCCGCGCAGCTCAGTTCAGGCACCGCGATACCGGTTTCCCTCTGGACCTGGATGATCTTGACGTAGCCGAGTTCGAACCATGGCTCGCCGGCGTCACGCAGAGCGGCGCCCTGCCCGCTGAAATACTTGTAGTGGTTCGGATCTTTGACGTGACGGATGATGGAGTAGCGGTCGCCTTCCTTCAGGTCCTTGCCGTGGATGTAAATAATGTCGGTGGTGCCGGCATAGCGGGTCTGGTCCGGGCTGTTCCACCCGGCCATGACGTAGCGGTCGCGGGCGATGTGGTCTGAGGTGATAAAACCGGAGCAGTAAACGTCCTGGGGGGTGGGCGTATTGCCGATGTCGGAGGCAGCGCGCTGAACCACCTGCGTCGCTGCCGGAGCGGTTTGCGGCTGCTTTTGCGCCACGCACGTTGCGGCAAGAGCCAGAATGAGCAGTCCGAGTTTTTTCATTAATCTCCCCCTGAAAGGCGCGGGCGACACGCGAGCCTGACGGTGCATGGATCCATTCATGATGACGTTGCCAAGCGAATAAACGATCAAGAAACCTGGAAAGTCCAGGCGTCAAGGCATAATGGCCCGGCTGCAACATACCACCGCCTTTCCGGCGAGTTCAACTAAACTCTTGTTAACTCAGGAGATACACCTAATTACAGAAGTTCATTTCCCCCTTGCATTTGGGGCCTTGCATGGTTGAATTTCGCTCACGTATGATGGCCACCTTTGCTCCCCAGGAATGAGATGAGTAGCCCACACCATGTCGCACCCCGGTTTCTGCCCGCCCGGCTGCCTCGCCTTTGCGTGGCCATTGCCACCACCAATCCGGCGGAGATGGTGCAAAAAGCGGACGTGGTAGTGAGGGAGAACTCCTTTGTTGAGTTCAGGTTAGACTACCTTCCCAAACCCGCCCTGGGGCTGCAAAAGCTGAAAACTTTCATTGAATACCACCCGGAAGCGCTGATCGTCGCCACCTGCCGGCGGGCGGCCAATGGAGGCAAATTTCGCGGCACGATCGCGTCTCAGGTGGACATTCTGGCCAAAGCGGCGGCGCAAGGCTGCCACCTGGTGGACATCGAGCTGGAAACAGCCGCCCAGCTCAAACCGGCGGATTTCGCCAAGCTGCGCCGCTCCGCCAACCTGATCCTCTCCTATCACGACTTCCGCGGCACAAAAAAGCTGGAAGAGACGTTTGACCGGATGCGGCAATATCCCGCGGACTTCTTCAAGCTGGTGAGCACCGCGAACTCGCTTTACGACAACGTGGTCATGATGAAGTTCCTGGAAAAATACAGCCATGAATATTCCATGATCGGGCTGTGCATGGGCGAGCAGGGGATCATCAGCCGGGTGCTGTGCGTGCGCGCGGGAAGCCAGTTTACGTTTGGCGCCGCCAGCGTGGGGGAAGAGACCGCGCCAGGACAGATTGCGGCCCGCACGCTGCGTGAAACCTATCGCATTGACCAGGTGGACGCGGCTACCCGGGTCTATGGCGTGGTGGGCGACCCGGTGTCGCAGTCGCTTTCCCCGGTGATGCTGAACACCGCCTTCCGCCGCGAGAACGTGAATGCCGTCTATCTGGCGCTGCATGCCAAAACGGTGGAAGACCTGATGGCGTGCGTGCGTGACATTCCCATCAACGGCCTGAGCGTGACCATGCCGTACAAGGAAGAGATCGTCAAAAGCCTGGACAAGAGCGACCCGATGACGGCGAAAACCGGCGCGTGCAACACCGTGGTGCGCAGCCAGGACGGCAAACTGTACGGCTTCAATACCGATGTAAGCGGCATCGTGCGTCCCCTGGAAACACGGATGCGCCTGCAAGGGGCGCGAATCCTGGTGCTGGGCGCGGGGGGCGCGGCGCGGGCCGCGGTATTCGGCCTGAAAGAACGCGGCGCAGAGGTATTCATCCTGAACCGCACGCCGGGCCCGGCGCAGACGCTGGCCAAACAGGCCAAGGCCAAAGCCGTGAATCGCACCATGCTGAAGAAGATGGAGTTCGACGTGATTATCAATGCCACGCCGGCCGGCATGGAAGGCAACCGCGATCCCCTGCCGCTGAGCGAGCAGGAGTTGAGGGCCAAATACTTCTTTGAAATGGTCTACTCGCCGGCCGAGACCAAAATGGTCAAGATGGCCCGCGCCAAAGGCATGCACGTGATTCTGGGATCAGAAATGTTTGTGCAGCAGGGAGCGCGGCAGTTTGAAATCTGGACCGGCAAACCGGCACCCATGATCGAGATGCAGCGCGTGGTGGATTATGCGCTGGCGCAGCGCGCAGCCGCCAAAGCCGCGGAAACCAAAGTCAAAGGCAAGAAGGCCGCAAAGTAAAGATCCTCTGCCGGTCCGCGTGTTCTGGTTGTCTCCTCAGGGCAGGGTGGCGCCCTCGCCAATCACCGTATTCCACTTGCGCACCCGCCACTGCCTGACCAGTCCGTTGATCACATAAGGATCGGCCCGGGCAAAATCCTCCGCAGCCTGCGAGGTTTCGCCGCGAAACACCAGGACGGCGCCGTCCACGGGATCGGCCAGCGCGCCGGCCAGCACAAGTTCGCCGCGCTCCCGGGCCGCGCGCGCCTGCTTCAGGTGGAGGTCGCGAAATTGTGCGCGCCGCTCCAGGTAGTCGTCAGCCACGTCATAGAAAAGAATGTGATGCATTGGTTCTCCCTCGCTCCGGAATTGTGAGGGCAAGGCAGTGGAAGAATCAATACCGGCGTGAAGCCATGCGGCGTGCGCCGCAACGACAAGGAACGCGGGGAAAAAAATATCAGCGGAAATACGAAGGGCGACCAAGGGGATTTTCCCCCTGGCTGCCCGAACGGCAAGGGAACCAATCGCCCAAAAGGTCCCTCGCTCATCAGATAAGACCTGTTTGCGGCAATCACGGAACAGAAAGTTTCGTGCGGGCACATCTCTTAAGTCCCTTAGTCTCTTTAACATTTTTTATTTTGCGGCGGGACCGGCGGCGCAACTCATGCCGCGGGCAGGGCATCTGTGTACGGAATCGCCCAAACTAAATCGCCCCAATCCAATGCTTGAAAGGAAAGAGAAACATGCAAAGGAAATTAAGGCAATTTGCCTGGGTACTGATCCTCGCAGTTGGCGGCACCACAGTAGGCACCCTGCAACTGGCGGCAAAAGACCGCGACCGCGGACACGAGACAGCCAAGCATCAGCGGGAACGTGATCGGGACAGAGACCGGGACCGAGACAGAGACAGAGACCGGGACCGCGACAAGATGCGCGACCATGACCGGGAACGTGAGCGCGAGAAAGATCGCGACCGTGAAAGGGAGCGCGAGCGAGAGCGCGAACATGAGCGTGAGCGTCACGACAACCGCGGACACAAATGATGCGCAGCACCGGAGCCAGCCAAAATCGCCCGCTGGTTCCTGAACGCAACATTTAAACCAAATGGAAGCAGAGCGGAGGCGCCGCCATGCGCCTCTGCTTTCTTCCCATGCGTTCGGCTGGAGCGCCGAGCCTGTCCGCGCACGGCCGTTGAAAGTGAGGCGACGAAAATGAAGCGCGGGCTCTCTCTCCTGGCCCTGGCGATGACACTGTGCATCGCTGCATCCGGCTGGGCCCAGGATTCCAATACGTCCAGGTTCAAGGGATTCAATGCCTATGAAACCTTCCAGGGAACGGCCAGTTCATCCAGCACCCTGCTGAAACTTGATTCCAGCGTGGGATATGACTTCAACGAGCATTTCGGACTTTTTGCCGGAGTGCCGCTATACTTTGCCAATGACCGCACTGCGCGGGGCAACGCAGCACCGCTAACCAGCGATGGCGGAGGAGCAGGCGACTTTTACTTTGGCATGGATCTATATGCCCCGAACCCATACCTCGATTACAGCTCCAGCGTCACCGTTTCTGCGCCCACCGGGAGCGTAAGCAAAGGCTTCAGCACGGGTCGCCGTACGGTGGACTGGACCAACCGCTTGCGGCGGCACTTCGGCAAGTTCGCTCCGTATGTCGCGCTGGGGCTGAGCAATACAGTCCCGGATACCGACCTGCTTACCCGGGCGTTCACTTCACTGGGCAACATCGGGCATTTCGAAGAAGGCGCAGACTACGACCTGACGCGGCGCGTTTATCTGGGCGCTTCCGCCTACCAGATTGTGCCCTTCGGCAACCAGCAGGTCTTCAATCGCGTGAATCCGGCTGACTCGGGTCCCGGCCCGGGGGGAGGAGACAACCAGAACCCGCCGGCCGCTCAGCCGCCGCCGGCCCAGCCTTCGGCCAGCGGCGCTGATCTTACCCGCGAAAACGGCTTTGACACCTGGCTCGGCTTTGAGCCCAGCCGTCTGGTGCGTCTGGAGGCCGGCTATTCGCGCAGCATCACGTTCGCCCTGAACCGGGTGTCCTTTAATGTGGGATTGAATCTCGGGCGGATGCTCCGAGGTAGAAAAACGCATTGAAAACAAAGGAGATATATCCAGAGGTGATTAAATTTAAGATTTTTTTTGGCTGACGTATATCAGAGTTGGGGGTTCTGACTCTACTACTACAGAAGCAGGCTCATCCGTCGACTGCTAATTTAGAGGCCACAGACCCGGAAGCTGTGGCCTTTAGACTTTTTGGGGCCATCCAGCAGACCTACCTCAGTTCCGGACACCTTTTTCTGGATATTGTCCCCGGCTAGTTCGCGCCGGAACTCGACTTCCCGACAGACTGTGGCGGCGTCTGCTGCTGTTTCATCATTCCGAGATGCTGGCACAATTTCACCGTCATATTGGCGGCCCCTTGAAAATGAAACCGGCAATTATCAAAGGCAGTGTTGCTCCACTCGAAGTGCCCGCCTGAATAGAAGATTTCGCAGTTGCGAATCATGCAACTTTCAAAAAAACATTCTTCCAGGACAATCGTCTGGTTTTCGATGGTTTGATTCTTGTAGACCTTCATTCCGCCTCCGTGGGAATTCTTTCGCCTCACTCTCCTCCGTGTCAATTCGCATCGCTCTGCACGCGGATAAGGAAAAAGAAGAAGACGAACAGGCAGGATTGCTGCGCACAGCGCCGGCGGAAAGCGAGCAAGCGGCAGCGGATGGAAAAACGGACAACAGGGCCATCAAATTGCCGCAATCGCGAAACGGCGGCTAAGATAGTGGTTGGCCCACGACATGAGTGAATCGAACCCCAATATGAAAGCGGCCGCGGCCACGCCGGCGGCTGAGCCGGCCTCGCCCACGCAGTCCAACTTCATTCGCGACATCATCATTGACGACCTGAAGACCAACAAGCACCAGGGCCGCGTGTGGACGCGATTCCCTCCCGAGCCCAACGGATACCTGCACATTGGACATGCCAAGGCCATCTGCCTGGATTTCGGGCTGGCGGACGAGTTCGGCGGCGGGACCAATCTTCGCTTCGATGATACCAACCCGGAAAAGGAAGAGACCGAATACGTCGAGTCCATCCAGGAGGACGTGCGCTGGCTGGGCTTTGAGTGGGAGAACCTGCTCTACGCTTCCGATTACTTCGACCAGCTCTACCAGTGGGCGGTGGAGCTGATCAAAAAGGGCAAGGCCTATGTTGACGACCTGAGCGCCGATGAAATCCGGCAATATCGCGGGACGCTGACCCAGCCGGGCAAGGAAAGCCCGTATCGCAACCGCACGATGGAAGAGAACCTGGACCTCTTCGAGCGCATGCGCCAGGGCGAATTCCCTGACGGCGCGCGTTGCCTGCGGGCGAAGATTGACATGGCCTCGCCGAACCTGAACATGCGCGACCCGGTGATGTACCGCATCGTCCACGCGGAACACCATCGCACAGGCAACAAGTGGTGCATCTATCCCCTGTACGATTTCGCGCACGGCCAGTCGGATTCGCTGGAGAAGATCACGCACTCCATGTGCACGCTGGAGTTTGAGGACCATCGCCCGCTGTACAACTGGTACATCCGGGAGCTGGGGATCTTCCCTTCGCAGCAGATCGAATTTGACCGGCTGAACCTGACCTACACGCTGCTGAGCAAGCGCAAGCTGCTGCAACTGGTGCGCGAAGGGCGGGTGCGCGGCTGGGACGACCCGCGCATGCCCACGCTTTCCGGGATCCGCCGCCGCGGCTATACGCCGGAGGCGATCCGGACTTTTGTGGCCAACATCGGCGTGACCAAGACCAACGGCACCATTGAGCTGGCCATGCTGGAGCACTTTGTGCGCGACGACCTGAACAAGCGCGCGCTGCGCGTGATGGGCGTGCTCAAGCCGCTGAAAGTGGTGATTGACAACTACCCCGAAGGCCAGACGGAAGAGATGGAGGCGGTCAACAATCCGGAAGACGCGGGCGCGGGCAAGCGCAAGGTGCCGTTCAGCCGCGAGCTGTACATTGAGCAGGACGACTTCCGCGAAGAGCCGCCCAAGGGATATTTTCGCCTGTCCCCGGGAAAAGAGGTCCGCCTGCGCTACGGCTACTTCATCACGGCGCAAAGCGTGGTGAAAAACGCGCAAGGCGAAGTGGTGGAAGTGCACTGCACGTACGACCCGGCGACGCGCGGCGGCGATTCTCCCAATGGACGAAAAGTGAAATCCACGATCCACTGGGTCTCGGCGGCGCACGCCATTGACGCCGAGGTGCGGCTCTATGACAACCTGTTCTCCAATCCTGATCCCGGCGACGTTCCGGAAGGCAAGGACTTTACCGCCAACCTGAATCCCAATTCGCTGGAAATCGTGAGTCAGGCAAAGCTCGAGCCCTCGCTGACGAACGCCAGGCCCGGCGACCGCTACCAGTTCGAGCGCCTGGGCTACTTCTGCGTTGATCCAGATTCCGCGCAAGGCAGGCTGGTCTTTAACCGCACGGTGGCGCTGAAGGATACGTGGGCAAAGGTCGAGAAAAAGCATTCAACGGGTGGAACTCAGCACACGGCAAAACGCTGAAGGCCTGGCACGGACCGAACGGCAGCCAGCCAAAGCGATGAAAGGTGAAATTTTCAGGTCTTTAACTTTCAAATTTCACCTGCCTTACCCGCCTATGCCCGGCGAACTTGACGGATACTTAAACAATGATGATCAAGCCCAGATTCCTGCCGGCATTGCTTCTTGCGCTGGCCTTCGCCATTCCGCAACTGGACGCGCAAAAAACGGTGCTCACCCCAGAGCCAAAGCTGCTCACCTGGTCACAGCAACTTGCGGTGCGCGAGCAGTGGTTGCAGAAGCGGCACGAGATGATCCTGCCCATGATGCGCAAGCATGGGATTGACATGTGGATCGTTGTGAATGAGGAATTCCATAACGACCCGCTGACCGAGTACATTGCGCCGCCGCGCCCTTACGCCGGCAACCGCGACGTTTTCGTTTTTGTGGACACCGGCGACAAAGGCCTGCGCAAGATCGCCCTGACCGGCTACGCCGAAGACAACCTGAAGCGTTTCTTCGAGACTTCAGACGAACCCAAGCCGCTGGAGAAGGCGCTGCCTGAGCTTTACCAGACATATCACCCCAGGAAAATCGGCCTCAGCATTGATGCCGGGCGGGGCGTGCAACGCAGCCTTACGCACGATACCTATAAATTTCTGGCGGAGAAGATGGGCGACGACGCGCAATCCCACTTTGTTCCCGCCGCCGACCTGATCGAGGAATACCTGGATACGCGCATTCCGGACGAGTTTGACCAGTACACAAAGCTGGTCAAGCTCACGGAGATCCTGGCCCACCGCGCGCTTTCCAGCGAAGTGATCAAGCCGGGCAAGACCACGGTGGGCGACGTGCGCCGCTGGCTGTATGACGCATTGGGATCGCATGACGTGGGCACATGGTTCCAGCCTGACCTGCGCGTGCAGCGGAAGGGGATGGAAAACAAGACCTCGCGCGGCTTCCTGGCGGTTGCGCCGGAAAGCGTGGTGATCCAGCGAGGCGACCTGGTGCATCTAGACTTCGGCATTACCTACATGGGACTGAACAGCGACTGGCAGAAGATGGTGTACATCCTGCGTCCGGGAGAAAAGTCCGTGCCGGCAGGATTGCAGAAGGCGCTGGCCAACACCAACACGCTGCAAGACGCGGTCATGCTGCGCGCTTCGCGCCCGGGACGCCCGGCAGGCGACGTTTACAACGCGGCCATGGAGGAGATGAAGCAAAAAGGGATTGAGGCCAAGATTTACAGCCATCCCATCGGCAACCAGGGCCACGGCCTGGGCGCGGCCATTGATTACCGCGCGACGCAGCGCCCGGAGACCATGAGCCAGCAAAAAGTCCTGCGCAAAGGCTCTTACATTTCCATAGAACTGAGCACCCTCACCGCGGTCCCCGAGTGGGACGGCCAGAAAGTTTATGCCATGGAAGAAGACCCCGCCTACCTGACCGACGAGGGGTGGAAGTTCTTTGTGCCGCGGCAGACAAAGTTCTACGTGATCCGGTGAGCCGGCGGCAAGACTGCACGCCAATCAGCAGGTCAACGCCGGCCTGAATCACAGCTGGCCGATAAAGAGAGGAGCTTGTGCCAGGGCATCATCCCAAGTTGGCCACCGGCTCGAAGGAAGGGACGCTGGGGCCGGCGCCGGTTGTCCTGCGGCGGGACGCGGCAAAGCGATAAGCCGCGCGGTACTGCCGGCCGATGACCGAGCTGTTACGAGTGTCCAGCATGAACATGCGTCCGGCGGCGGCCAGGGCGGGAACAAGGTCAGGGTGACGACCGAGGAACGCCATGCGATGAGCGAGGTCGCGCGGGTTGCCGTTCTCAAACCAGAGACAGCCGCGGCCTTCAGGGCTGGCGTCGCGGTTGCGTGGAACGTCCGCCGCGAGCAGGGCCTTGCCTCGCCAGAGCGCTCGCAGACAATGCTCGTCAGCACGGCGCGCGGCGACGGGGTCGCTGGGAGATTCGCCCGTCGCCACCACCACATGCGCGCTTTCCAGGGTGGCTGGCGCATCGGCGTCGTCCACCAGGGAGACACAATCCTGAATGCCGAGCAGCGTTGCCTGCCGGACCAGTTCCTGGCCAAGGCCGGGGGCCGGCTGTACAAGGAGATGAAGGCAGGCATGCTCCGGGTCTGCCAGAGCAAAGGCCTGGAGCAGATCCGCCATTTCACGAGTTATTTTTTCTTGCGGCTCTTCATTTCGCGGAACAAAGAAGGCGGTGACGTGAGCCGGCAGGCGGAAGCGCCGCTCAAGAAAATCGGATGGTGGCGCGGACGACCGGAAGCTCTCTTCTTCAAACGCCAGCGGCTCAGGGATGAGGAAGATGCTTTCCGGCGCGGCGCCACGTTCTTCGGCCGCTTTTTTTAGTCCATGCGAGTGGACAATCACGGCGGCGACGCGGGCCAGGATGAACTGCTCCGCCACGCGAAAGGAACGGCCCATCCAGCTCCCCGGCTCGGCCTGATGAGTGACAATGGCCAGCTCTTCGATGCAGGCCGTGAAGTCATACACTACGCAGCCCACGTTGCGCACACCGGCCATGCCGGATGCAAAGGAGTGGGCGTGAACAAGGTCCGCGGCATTTTCCGGGTCGCATTCCAGGATGGATTTACGCCAGTTGCGCACGTCCTGCCAGGAGCGAAGGAGCGAGAGTGGCCGTGGCTGCTCCTGCCGGCTGCCGGAGAGATACAGCTCGGCGCTGCCCGCTCCCTGGGGCGTGACGATGTAAGGCCGCATTCCCGCAGCCACCTGGCCTTCCACAACGGGCAGGACGTCGCGTGCGTATTCACAGGCATGGATCACGCGCCAGCCTTTGCTCTGCGGTGGAGGTGAAGGAAGGTCCTGGAGGCGTTGAAGACCTGCCTTGTCTTTCGCCGGGTAAAGTCCGTTGCTGCTCATAGATGGGTCAGGAAACTTCTTTTCTCTCCTGCCGCGACAGACTGGAGTAGGCAATCACGCGGTTTCGCCCTTCGTGCTTGGCGGCGTACAGGGCGGCGTCGGCAAACTCAATCAGGTCGCGCTTGAATTGGGCATCGGAGTCATAGACGGCCACTCCGATGCTGATTGTAAGATGCTGAACAATCTGGGGGGAGCCGGCAAAAAATTTGGCCTGCTCCACGGCGCGGCGCAGGCGCTGGGC
>DATIWA010000326.1:0-2503 GCA_035465515.1 Candidatus Limnocylindrales bacterium
GTATTTGAGGCCGGAAAAGGAACGCTGAAGGTCGTCTCGCAGATTGCCGTGGGTTTCGACAACATCAATCGCGCGGATGCCAACCGTTACAAAGTCCCGTTTACCAATACTGCTGATGTCCTGAACGATGCCACGGCGGAGTTTATTTTTTTTATGATGGGCGCGGTATCGCGCCGCTTGTGGGACAGCGAAAAGATGGTGCGCGAACAGAAGTGGGGCGCCTGGCATCCTTTTCTGCCGTTTCTGGGAGACGAGATTTCCGGCAAGACCATCGCCATCATAGGCACTGGACGCATCGGCCTGGCCATGATCAAAAAGTGCACGGGGTTCGATATGAATGTGCTGTGCTATGACCCGGTGTTCCAGAACCAGAAGTTCGTCTCCGCCATCCAGCAGATCATGGACCTGCGCCATCAACTGGGACTGACGAGAGAGAAGAACTGGATCCGGTACGTGACGCTGGAAGAGGCGCTGGGCGGAGCTGATTTTGTCAGCATGCATGTGCCGCTGGTGCGCGAAGGTGAATCCAGCAGCCCGACCTACCATTTGATCAACGAGAAGACTCTGCGCATGATGAAGAAAGACGCCTACCTGATCAATGGCTCGCGCGGCCCGGTGGTGGATGAAAATGCGCTCTACAAGGCGCTGAAGGAAAGATGGATTGCCGGCGCCGCGCTGGACGTGTTTGAGCGGGAACCGCTCCCGGCTGATTCACCGTTGCTCGATCATGCGATTGCCGACCGCTGCCGCGTGTTTCATCATTTCGCCAGCGGCGGCCGCATCACGCGGCTCTCCACTGATCCGGAAAAGGGAATGGCGGGGCGCTGCGTGCAGGGTCTGATGGATGTGCTGGAGGGCAACTACAATGGCGAGATCAGCAGGATGCCCTACGTTGTGAACAAGGAAGCTTTTCAGAAGCCGTAAGCAGCGACAAAAACGGACGGCCGGAGGCCGCCCGTCTTCGTCATGTGGAGGAGAGGCGGATCAGAGTCCGGCGGCCTTCCGCTTTTTGGCTCCCTTGACGTCCAGTTCATTGACAACCTGCTGCACGTTGGGAACGCTGGCTGCCAGTTTTTCTGCCTGCTGGCGCTGCGCTGTGGTGTCCACGTCGCCTTTCAAGGTCAGCACGCCGTTTTTTGCCTCGTATCGGATATGCTGGTCGTCCAGTTTGTTGGCGATGATCACGGCTTTGAAGTCTTTCTCGATCGCATCGTCCACATTGGAGTCAATTTTCTGGGCGGCGCTTTCCACGCCCTCGGGACGGATGCCGATCTCGTTGGAAACCACAAAGCCTCCCGCTGCGGTTTTGGCAACATCTTCAGCGCGATCTTTTTCTTCCTGTGTCTTGACGTCGCCGCCGAGCGTGACCACCTGCTTATCATTGTTCACGTCCACTTTGAGGTCTTTGAAGCCGGCGTTGTCCAGGGCCTTAGAGACCTGGTCCTTCACGTCCGGGGTGCTGGCTTTGTTGCTTGAGCAGCCAATGGCCACAGCCAGCAACAAGGTCAGAATGGAAAGAAAACTCTTTGCACGCATAGAACTCTCCTGTTGGTATTCGACCTCAGGGGTGCGGTCAAGAGTTGGATGCTGCCGGAACGCGGAGGGAGGGCCGGCGACGCGGCTACTAGCGCGCCACGGCTTCCCGGGCCAGGGACATGGACCTGAATATCTTGGCGCCGTCAGAGGAGCCGAGCAGCGACTCGCTGCAGCGGTCGGGATGCGGCATCATGCCGAGCACGTTGCGGCCTTCATTGCAGATACCGGCAATGTTGTCCAAAGAACCATTGGGGTTGGCTTCCGCGGTGATCTGGCCGTCGGGTGCGCTGTAACGGAATACGATCCGGTTCTGGCTCTGCAGGGTCTCCAACGTCCGGGCGTCACAGTAATAATTGCCGTCCATGTGGCCGATGGGAATGCGCAGCACCTCGCCCGGCCTGCAGGCGTTGGTAAACGGCGTATCGGCGTTCTCAACCCGCAGATTCACGTATTTGCAGATGTACTTGAGCCCGGCGTTGCGCATCAGCGCGCCAGGCAGGAGGCCGGCTTCACACAGGATCTGGAAACCATTGCAGATGCCGATGACCATTCCGCCCGAGGACGCGAACTTCTTGACCTCCTGCATGATGGGCGCGAACTTGGCGATGGCGCCGGTGCGCAGGTAGTCGCCATAGGCGAAGCCGCCGGGTACGATGATGGCGTCAGAGTTTTCCAGGTCGTGTGAATCGTGCCACAGGAACGTTGCCTGCTGGCCGGTGGCCGCAATGGCCGCGTTGTAGCTGTCCTGATCGCAGTTGGAACCGGGAAAAATGATGACGCCGAATTTCATAGCTTCATTTAACCACAGAGGGTGCGGAGCATCACACAGGATTTCGTTCCCGCAGAACGTAAGCGGTGCTCCGTGAAATTCATGCTCGAACGCCGACCGGGACTTCCTCAGCGTTCGCCGGCGGCCTCTGTGGTTAGATATAGAGATGGACTGGCGGTCGCACCTCCACACCAAGAT
>DATIWA010000327.1:0-5392 GCA_035465515.1 Candidatus Limnocylindrales bacterium
CATGCCGGGATTTCATCTCGCGGGCAATTCATTTCACGGCATCGGCATTCCGGATTGCATCAAGTCAGGACGTCTGGCGGCGGAAAAGATCATCGCGGGGTAATGGCAGAACCTTCACTCTGACGCCAGAAGCCGCGCAGAGCAGCAAAAGAGAACGGGGTGCGAATGATCGCGAAGAACGCGAAGCAGGAAAAGATTGCATAATCGCCGGACCGCCAAAAGTAAAAAGCAGAAGGTCGCCTGGAATCGCGGAACCATCCCCGCGGAGCTGCGCTAAGGCGCGTTATCTTGGAGTCGCTTTTTTCGGGAGCTTCCTGCTCCGGCCTGCCGCCCCTGGCTTCTTCTTATCGAGTTGCGCCAGGACTTTTTTCGGCAGCTTCTCGCGCACGATCTGGTAAGCCTCCCCGATCAGTTCCTCGATCTCCTGGCGGCGCAAGGCGTCAAGTTCCGTCAGAGAGACCCAGAAGATCCGCGCCATATAGGGAGCGGGAATCACGCCTTCTCTTTCCACCAGTTCGGCAAACTTTTCCGGCGTGCACTTGAAGGAGATCCGGGTCGGGCTGACGGAGGGTTCCAGATTGGCGATGCAATACATCTTCTCGCCCACGCAGAACAGCAGGTTGTGCTCCCAGCGGACCTTCTCCGTAGTGTTGGGAAGCGAAAGACAGAATTTGCGCACCCATTCAACGTAGGAGGACATGCGCCCATACTATATCGAAGACGGGCGCCGGGGAACTTCAGGAACCATTACCCGTCCCATCATCGTCGTCGCTGGTCATGCCGGCGAACGGGTCGTCATCGTCCGAGGAAGCAGGCTTCTGCGCCGCCTGCGCTGCGCCTGAAGTTTTATTCGACTCCATCTGCTTTCTGTGCTCTTCACGCATCTGCCTGAGCCGGTCTTTCTGCTCGGGCGTAAGCAGGCTGAACATCTGCCGGTGGGCCTGCTTGCGCAGCTGCCGGAGCTTTTCGCGCTTCTGCTTGTCATTGAGCGCGCTGTCATTGCGCACAGACCTGGCCTGTTCCATAATCTGCCGCCGGATGTGCTGAAATTGCTCCTTCTGCTGATCATCCAGGTTCAGCTTTTGCGCCAAGGCTGCCATGCTCCGGCCATGCGCCCCGCGCCGGGACCACGCGCCCCGGCGTTGACGGGTCTGGGGCTGCGTCTGGACGGATTGGTTGTTGTTTTGGTTCGGAGCCTGGTCTTGCGACTGGGCGTGCAGGCCCGCGGGCAGTGCCAGTGCCGCGGCGAAAAGCAGCAAGCGCTTCAACAAGTTGAACACGATTCCCCCTATTGTCCGGAGCCTAGTAACACATCGCGCGAGGAGAAGTTGCCGGATCTTTTGAGAGTCTGTTGCCCTTTCGCATCCCGGAAGTAACTTTTTTGGGGACGGCGGGTTTGTTACCTTGGCTGGCGTCAAGAGAGGAAAAAATGAAGACCGTTCTGCTTTTGGCAGTCTTATGTTTCCAGGCTGGGTGGGTGTTCGCGCAGGAGCATCATCACGACGAACAGGCGGCCCCGCAAGCCGACCTGAGCGCCACCACAGAGGCCATGAGCCACGGCCATCACGACCACGAGCACATGAGCGCCCATATGCATATGAGCACTCTGCGCGATCCACGGCCGGGCGACCAGGAGAAGGCCGCGAAGGTTGTGGAACAGGCGCGACAAGCCCTGGAAAAGTATCGCGATTACAAAGTCGCCCTGGCTGACGGCTACAGGATCTTCCTGCCCAACATCAAGCAGCCCATGTACCACTTCACCAACTACAGTTACGCCTTTGCCGCGGCCTTCCAGTTTGACGCCACCAGGCCAACATCCCTGCTGTATGAGAGAAACGGCGATGGGTACAGGCTGATCGGCGCCATGTACACGGCGCCTGTACGGTTCACGGAAGACCAGCTCAACGAAAGGATTCCGCTGAGCGTTGCGCAATGGCACCAGCACGTGAACATGTGCAAACCTCCGCAGGGAGAGGCGCGGGAAATGCTGAGCAAGAATGCGAAGTTCGGCTTGCGCGGCTCTATCTCCACCCGCGAAGAATGCGAAGCCGCCGGCGGGACCTTCATGCCGCACGTTTTCGGCTGGATGGTGCATATGTATCCCTGGGAAAAGACTCCGGACGAGATCTGGTCGGTGGAGCGGCAGTTGCAGAACAAAGCCGGGCGGAAGGGCCTGGAACATCACGAACACGAAGCAATGAAGGAATAGCTTTGTTGTTCAGTTCACAAATCTGATCACAATCTCCTGGCTGGAAACCTGCCTGGTTGCGGGATGGCGCAGCGCCGCCACCCGAAATTCCGTTCCGGCGGGGACCAGCTCCGGTTCCAGCTTGTACCCCTCGGCGTACACCGTGAGCTGGGCGCGAACCCCGAAGTATTGGGGAAACTCCACGTTTTCCCGCGCGCCGCAGCATAAATAGAGAGAGAGAAGGTCGCAGAACTGTAAAACGTCGGCCAGGGTCTCCAGCTCCTGCGGCGCCCCGGCATATTTGGAGGCCAGTTTCTGCTGCCGCTGTGCTTCGGATTGAATAAAGCTTTGCAGCCTGGACAGGTCCCTGCCTGTGTCGTGCCCGGAGCTGAGGCGGTGTTCCGCCAGACGCCAGAAATGCCGGCTGACAATGTAGCCCCCGGCCGCAGAGGTGGATTGGGCGATCTCAATGGACTGGATCCACGCGGCCAGAAAATCGCCGACCGTGCATTGCAGGAACGACCTGGGAGCCAGCCCTTGCGACTGGCTGCGCATGATCATCTGGGCGTCCGGCATGCCCCAGCCGGCATCGTGCATGGCTATGGCCCGCACCAGGTCCGGCTCCATGCGAGGGAGTGTTGGGCCACACAGCGCGGCGGCAATCTCTCCGGCCAGCGCGGCGTGGGAAGGCTGGGTAATCATCCAGCATTCGGAGTAATCCTGCCGCTGAAGCTTTTCCACAACTGTCCATGCGGAGACATATTCATGGGTGGGAGCCGGCGCAAGAACAATGGATCGCAGGATCATGGCCCACTCAGCTCGAACGCCGGCGCGCAACGCGACGGGGCACGGCCGCAGCTTTGGCAGGGCCGCTGCTGGAAGGCGGCTTTTTCGTTCCGTCAATCAGTTCTTTCAGGGCGACGGCGTTGTTGCGTTCCGCGTTCGCCGAGGCATAGATCAGCGTGACCTGCCGCGATTCGTTGATCAGCCGGTAGAGTGTCCGCAGGTCTTCCATGGCTTCAGGCGTGGAGAGCTCCTTGAAATAGCGTTTTTTGAAGAGCTCCCAGTTGTCACTGGCGTGGTACCACTTGCGCAGCTCATTCGAGGGCGCAAGATTCTTGAGCCACTGGTCAATACGAGCGCCGGCTTTGGCGATGCCGCGCGGCCACAGCCGGTCCACCAGGACGCGATGGCCATCGGCAGCGGAGGGCTTTTCATAGGCCCGTTTGATCTTGACCGGCATGCAAGTGAGAAAGCGGCGAGCAAGGGTTTGCAAATCACCGCGCTACAGACATAATAGTCATTTGATGCAAAGAGCGTCCATACTTCTTCTGCTCGCCGTGGCGGCCTCGCTGGCATTTTTTGCCGGTTGCGGCAAAGATCCTGAAACAATGTCTGACGCACAACTGGGATTGAACGCACAGCAGTCACGGGGACGGCGCGTGTACCACCTTTACTGCATCAGTTGCCATCCCGCCTATTCCACCCACGGCAATAAAGGCCCCGGGCTCAAGGGGCTGTACACCAAGCCGTACCTGCCCAGCGGCCTTACCACGACCGATGAGCATGTGCTTCAGGCCATTGTGCAGGGACGAGGCATGATGCCGCGTTTCGATCTTTCCCAGCAGGAAAGCCAGGACCTGATGGCTTACCTGCATACGCTTTAGGGGTGAGGTCCCGGCTGTTTCCCCGGTTCAACGGACCGGGGGAATGTGCAGTTCGCGGGAACGCGCAGCATCTTCGTTGAGGACTTCTTCATAGTCGGCCCCTTGCCGGTACCACAGTCTTACGTTGTGCCAGGCGGCGAGACACGCAACGATGAAAACGCCCGGAAGCAACACCGCAAAGGTGAGTGCCGGCGGCAGGAAGAGCAAGTGCAGGCCTCCAAAAATCATCAAGGTATACATGCCGGCGAGCATGGCTGTGAGGAAGATCTGGGCGGGACCTATGGGAATCCGTTTTGGCGGCCCCTTGTCGCTCGCATAGCCTGTTTCCCGCTCCAGCAGCGATCGGGCAAAGTCGGCGGCAACGATCAGGAAAAGGACCAGAGCCAGGACCAAAGCGAGGACCCGCAGGGGCCGCAAAGGGCAAAAGCCGGCAACCAGGACCAGGGCGGATGCAATCAACGCCGTCCATGGCTGAAGAGGGAGGCACATCCCGCGTACCTGCTGGAGCACAGCCTGCCAATTTTCGCCCAAAAAGTCCCCTCCTCAAGGAAGCAGATATAAGCCAGAAGGGACTCCCTGGAAAAGTTACTTCAGTGCGTTGAATCGAACGGAACGCCCGCGACATCGTACAATAGAAGGTTACCTGAATGGCCAGCCCGGTTGAACTCGTCCAGATTGATCTTGCGCCCCAAAGGCCCCGGCCCAAGCCGGAGTGGCTGAAGGCGCGCGCCCCGCTCGGAGACAATTATCACAATCTCAAGAAACTGGCGCGCACGCTGGAGCTGCATACGGTGTGCGAGTCGGCGCAGTGTCCGAACATCGGCGAATGCTGGAACCACAAGACGGCGACTTTCATGCTGCTGGGCAATTTGTGCACACGGCGCTGCGGGTTCTGCGCCGTCCCCAAGGGCAAGCCGGAGCCTCTGGACTGGGACGAACCCCGGCGAGTGGCGGAAGCGGTGGCTGCTCTGGGCCTGAAGCATGCGGTGGTCACCAGCGTGAACCGCGATGACGACAACATCGGCGCGGCAAAGATTTTCGCCGAGACCATCAATCAGATCCGGTTGCAGGCGCCCGGCTGCCAGGTGGAAGTTCTGATTCCTGATTTTCAGGGCCACGAGGACTGCCTCAAGATAGTCGTGGATGCCCGGCCGGAAGTGTTGAACCACAACACCGAGACGGTTCCCCGGCTTTATCGGGCAGTCCGCTCGGGGGCGCGATACCAGCGCACGCTGGACCTGCTGAGCAACGTGAAGCGATTTGCTCCCGGCATGGTTTCGAAAACCGGCGTGATGGTGGGAATTGGCGAGACCATGGACGAGTTGCTGGATGTTTTCCGCGACCTGGCGGAGCGCAAGGTTGACATTCTGACGGTGGGCCAGTACCTGCGGCCCTCAAAAGACCATCTGCCAATTACCCGGTATTACACGCCGGATGAGTTTGCATTCCTGAAGCGCGAGGCGCTGCAGATGGGCTTCAAGCACGTGGAATCCGGCCCGCTGGTGCGTTCGTCTTATCACGCGCATGAGCAGGCGGA
>DATIWA010000328.1:0-3990 GCA_035465515.1 Candidatus Limnocylindrales bacterium
CAGACACAACCAATGCCCCACAAATGGCTGCTGCTTTTCACCGCACTCCTGATTCCATGGTTCTTCTGGGCGCCGCTGGCAGTCTTCGCTCGAAGACGCCCAGAAATCCTGGGCCGGCTGTACCCCAGGTTGAAGACTCTCTGTTGGATACTGTGGATTGCCGCCGTCAGTTGTTGCCTTCTGGGAATGTTGATCTGGCCGCGCGGCACAGCCTTGCTAAAACTCTGGCCGCTGCTATTCATGATCTCCAGCGGTTTCATGCTTGTGAGGGACTGGGTAGGCCGCCGGGCGAATCCGGGCGCTTATAGCCAGGGCCGGTGGCCGTCACGCACGGATTCTTAGATTTCTCTCCGCTGTTTTCCTCTGCGCCCTCTGTGATTAGATAGACGTAATGATCCAACTCTCTGCCGCCGGCAAGCGTTTTGGCCCCAAGGTCCTGTTTCAGGACCTGGACTGGCTGATCACTTCCCATGACCGGGTCGGCCTTGTGGGCGCCAACGGCACCGGCAAATCAACGCTGCTCAAGGTTTTGGCCGGCTTTGAAGGGCTGGATTACGGCGCGGTCAACCGCCAGCGCGGCATGCGCTGCGGCTATCTTCCGCAGGATGGCCTCTCGCTTTCCGGAAGGACCGTCTTCGCCGAATGCCTTTCCGTCTTCAGCGACGTGCACCAGATGCAGCGCGAACTGGAAGCCCTGGCCCAGCGCATGGGAGAGGTGGACCATTCCAGCGCCGAGTACCAGCAGATCTCCGAACGCTTTCACCAGATTCAGGCGGAGATCCACTCGCGCGACGGCTACAACATTGAGTCCGAGGTTGGCGTCGTGCTGAACGGCCTGGGCTTCAAGAAGGAAGACTGGGAGCGGCGCACGGAGGAATTTTCCGGCGGCTGGCAGATGCGCATCGCCCTGGGCAAGCTGCTGCTGGAAAAACCCAACCTGCTGCTGCTTGACGAGCCGACCAACCACCTTGACCTGGAGACGCGCAACTGGCTGGAGCAATACCTGCTCAATTATCCCCACTCTTACGTGTTGATCTCGCACGACCGCTACTTTCTGGATGTCACCGTGGACAAGATCGCCGAAATATGGAACAAGAAGGTCTGGTTCTATTCCGGCAACTACGAAAAGTATCTGGCGCAGAAACAGCAGCGGCGGGAGCAGCTTGAGGCCGCCTATCGTAACCAGCAGGAAAAGATCGAACAGCTCGAAGCCTTCATCAGCCGCTTCCGCTACCAGGCTACCAAGGCCAGGCAGGTGCAGAGCCGGATCAAAGAGCTGGAGCGGATGGAAAAGATCGAGATCCCGCCGGAAGAAAAGACCATCCACTTTTCTTTTCCCCAGCCCCAGGCCAGCGGACGGACCGTTGCGGAAGCCAAAGACCTGGGCAAGAACTACGGGCCCAAACAGGTCTTTTCCAGGGCCGATTTTGTCATTGAGCGCGGCGACCGCATTGCGCTGGTTGGCGTAAACGGGGCCGGCAAATCAACTCTGATCAAGCTGCTGGCCGGTCTGGAACCGGCGTCCGCAGGGGAGCTCAAGCTGGGCCACAACGTGGAAGTGGATTACTTTGCCCAGGACCAGTACAAGGCGCTGGACCCCAATGCCCGTCTGCTGGATGATCTGTTTGAGGCCGCTCCCCGGTCAACCCAGACCGAGCTGCGCAGCCTGCTGGGCTGTTTCCTATTCTCGGAAGACGACGTCTTCAAGACCGTGGGCGTGCTCTCCGGCGGCGAGCGCAACCGTTACGCCCTGGCGCGCATGCTGCTGCATCCTTCAAATTTCCTGCTGCTCGATGAGCCTACCAACCATCTCGACCTGCGCGCCAAGGACGTGCTGCTGGAATCCCTGCAGAAGTTCACCGGCACGGTGGTTTTCGTTTCCCACGACCGGTATTTCATTGACAAGCTGGCCACCCGGGTCTTTGAGATCGGTGATGGCCGGGTCGAGGTCTTCCCCGGCAATTACGAAGATTACCTCTGGCGCAAGGAGGGCAGGAGCGAAGCGCCGGCGGCCGTTTCCGGTTCGGGCAATGGAGCGCGGCCGGCATCCGCGGGCCGGCAGCAGGTTCCGCTGGAGCAGCCAAAATCCCAGGATGGCCCGGATGCCGACTCCCGGCAGAAGCGCATCAACCCCATCAAGCTGAAGCAGATGAAAGAGCGCTTGCAGGAACTGGAGGAAGAGGTCGCCCGCCTGGAGGCGGCCATCGCCCAGGCTGAGACCGCTTTGCAGAACTTCGTCAGCGCCGAAGAAACCCAGCGCCAGACCGAGCTGCTGGAAAGCTCAAAGGCAGAACTGGAGCAGCGCATGGCGGAGTGGGAAGATCTGGCGGCAACGCTGGAAGCGGCTGAAGTCTGAACCAAATCCGCTCCTGGCAGCCGCCTTATTCGCCATTGCGAGCAGCCCGCAATCGCAGCGCATGAAACAGCGTTGGCACGTCCCTATGCCACGTTGGCAACAGCAGGGACATGGCCAGCCCTTGCAGGTTGCACAGAATCCCCCAGGCAATCGTGAGATCCAGAAACCAGTTGTCCGAACCAAAGCCAAGCAGAGCAGCCATTGCAGCGGCCATCATGAGCCCCCAGATCTTGGACAGAATGGAATGATAACTGGCGTGGCGGCCATACTTGGCGGCGGCGAAAACGTGTTGCAGCGCCTCCGCGGTGATCAGGCCGGCGATCAGTACCCAGCGGCGCTCCAGCGCGGAAGGGTGGCGCAGCAGGATGAGCAGGAGCACGCAGGCGTAGAAAAAGGTATCGGCGCGGGTGTCCCAGCGGCGCAGGTTCTCCGTATCGCGGTGCCAGCGGCGGGCCAGCGCGCCATCCAGAACATCGGAGAGCAGGGCCAGCCCGATGCAGGCCGTCAGGAGAAAACCACGGCGAGAGAGTAGCCCGCAGAGGATGGTCACCGGGCCAAGCGCGGCGCGGAAGGAGACAAGCAGCACCGGAAGCCGAAGCTTCCAGTGGTTCCATTTGCTGCGCGCGCGCCTGGCCAGGAGGCGTGATCGCACTAGCATCTGGCCGAACGTCGCGGCTGCGGATGCCCTCCGGTTAGAGCGCATATAGCGCAGCGCCAGCAAAGCCAGACTGGTGGTTTTGATCACGCGTTCCTCCTGCGAGTGATGGCGTGATTTTCGACGCGGGCAGGCACCATCGCAAGCGGCAAAGCGCGGCAGGGCAGGATTGCCGTGAATTGACGCGGGCTACTGGATTTTTCCGCCGGGCAGCGCCTCCAGCCTGGCTTTGACCATTTTGTAGAAAGACGGGATGCTGTCGCCTTCTCCCTGGGTAAGGCGGCGATGGATCTTCATGGAGGGGAACAGCTTGCTGCCGTTCACGCTGAGGGTAAGCGTGGCGAATTGCTTTCCGGGGTAGGTTTCAATGGACCACTCGCCGCCAAAGCGGCGGCGCACCACCTCACCCAGGTAGCTGCCCCAGATTTTGCAGACCTCGCTCAGGTCTTCTGCCGAAGGACTGCTTGTCTGCATCTCGCGGGCCAGCAGATCCAGGATGCCTTCCAGTGCGCTCAGCGAGTTTTCCGTGAAGTCGAGTTGCGCGTTGAAGTCCCGGGCCACCTGCACGGCCTGCTGGGCATAAGCGCCCGCCATGGCGGGGACGGAATCGTGGGTGGAGTTGGAGGTCATGCGCTCAGGTGAAGGTCCGGTCAGCGGAAAGTCCTAATCTTATTAGCAGCCAGCCGCAAAACCGCGAGGCCGGAGGTGAAGCAACGGCTGACTTCGTCGTTGGCCGCGCGGTTATCGCTTCCCGACCGGCGACTTGCCATGAGCTGCCGTGGCCGCCTGTTTCTGCTCTTGTGTGGGCGCGGGCGGTTCGGCCGTCAAAGTCTTTAGCCCCAGTTCGCGGCGGAGCTCGTGTTCCAGCTTGGCGGTCAGATCCTTGTTTTCTCTCAGGAACTGTTTGGCGTTTTCCCGTCCCTGGCCGATTCGCTCGCCTTTGTAGCTGAACCAGGCGCCGGATTTTTCCACCATGTTC
>DATIWA010000329.1:0-2722 GCA_035465515.1 Candidatus Limnocylindrales bacterium
TCAATTTAAGTGATGCCCGTAATTGTTTGAGGTTGCAGAGATTGCAGAATCGCTCGCGTTTTCCACAGAGCGACAAAAGGCAGGGGCGCGATCATTTCAATCGCGCCCGCTTGTTCTGAAGAGGCAAAAGGAGTTACAGATCAGTTGCTAAGCCAGCGGTGACACCCCCATTTTTGGCAACCACCGCTGGCCCAGGTGCTTCTCCGTTCATCCTGTTCTATATGTGAACGTAATTGCCGGGCCGTTACAGCAATATCCAAAGAATTTTTATGGAGAAGTCACGCCGGGCGGAATGCGTTTGGCGGAAAGGGGGACTGGATGCTGCCAGTTACAAAAAGTTTAAGGGCCAGAGCTTCCGGGTCTCTGGCCCTTAATAGCAGTCGACGGATGAGCCTGCTTCTGTAGCAGTAGAGCGGAAAGGGCCTCCGAAAATATACGGGGGAGGTAATTTTTTTTCACAGCCCCGGCTGAGCTTGATTCTTAGCTCCTAAAGAAGTGCCGTCTCGTGAATCATGGCGCCTTTGGCAAATCGATCCAGAGCCAGCACTTTAACATTATCCACAATCCTGGTTTTTCCCTCTAAGATCAAATCGCTCAATATCTTACCGGTTGATGGCGCATGCATTACGCCGTGCCCGCTGAAGCCATTGGCAAGATAAAAGCCGGGGACCTCGTCCACTGGCCCCAGAATGGCATGATGGTCAGGCGACATTTCATAGAGGCCCGCCCAGGCCCTTTTTGGGTTCACCGGAAGGTTTTCAAAGGCCGGCACCCGATTGGCCGCCCGGATTAGGATCTTTTCAATAAAAGAAGGCTCAAAGTCGGTTTTGAACCCCGGAGTCTCGTCCGGGTCGTTCCAGGCAAGCAGGAAACCTCGTCCCTCCGGCCGAAAATGGAAGCCATTGGACATATCGATGACCATGGGCGACGAATGCGGGAAGTCATCGAAGGGCTCGGACGGAACCAGCATACGGCGCAGCGGCTCCACCGGGAGGTCCACGCCAGCCATTTTGGCGACCCCAGCGGCCCAGGCGCCGGCCGCATTGACCACGATCCGGGTCGCCACATGTCCCCGGCTCGTCTCCACGCCGGAAATTCCCGCCTGGTCCCTGGAAACGCCAGTGACTTCGGTCTTCTTCCATAAAGTGGCGCCCTTCTCGATGGCGCTGGCCATGAAGCCGTTCATCACGCTATAGGGGTCCACAAAACCATCGGTCGAGCAGAAACTGCCGCCAAGAATGTCGTCGGACCGAAGCTGGGGCAGCATCGTGCGGATCTCTTCCGCGGAGAGCATCTTTGCCGTGGCAAGGCCAAGCGACTTTTGGCGCTCAAAATTCTCCTGCAGATAATCGAGGTGGGATGGTTTGGTCGCGGCGAACAGGTATCCTTGCGGGCGATAGTCGGCAGGATGCCCAAGCGTCTCATCGAAGCGGGCATAAAAGGGGATCGAATACAGCGACATCTGGATATTCACCGGGGTAGAGAACTGGGCGCGCACGCCGCCCATGCTTTTGCCCGTGGATCCTTTGCCCTGGGCGGTTTCGCGCTCGATCACCAGCACGCTGCGGCAGCCGGCGGACGCCAGGTGCCAGGCGATGCTTGAACCTACAATACCGCCGCCGATAATGACTACATCCGCTGTCTGCATATACAAGCTCCCGCTACTGGCGGTGATCTGGACCTGCGGTCCGTTTCAGTTACCGAAGTTTTTCAGATGTCCAAATCGCCGTTGCCTCGGCGCCTGCTCCGGCTTTCTAATGCTTTGCGGCACCCCTTGAAAGCGAGCCGTCATGCAAGAAAGACTAACGGTCGAACAGGTGAAGACCGCCATCCGCCAGTTCTGGACAATCTTCTGCTCCAAAGACTCACGTAAGCTCATGCGCTTTTATGCCGGGCATGCCACGGTCTTCAATTCTTCCGGCAATCGCCACGAATTGGGGCCCATGTCTGCGGCGCGCCGCCAGCGGGAATATTTTCACGGAAATGCCAGCGTCAGCGTGCAATTGGGGCCCATTGAGGTTACCGTGCTGGGCGAACACGGCGAATCCGCCGTTGCCAGCTATACCTTCGAGTTCCACGCCACGAATGTGGCAACCCTCTCCGGCGCGATTGAAGAAAACATACAGCATGGCCGGGCCACCCAGGTCTTCTCCCGCGATGTTGAGGGAGGCCTGATCATCATGCACGAGCACCTCTCATTGCCCGCAAGGGTTGAGCGGCGCTCGGACCATGCAAACGGTTACTTTGCCGATCGCCCGCTTGCCACTTCCTTTCGCGCACGTTGATGGCTTCTCATTTGCCCCGGATGGCTTCCCACCGCTTCACCAGGGCATTCACTTGCGCCATGAGCTGTTCCGCGGCGGCAGCCTGCGGCGTTGTGGGCGCGGCATCGGCGCCGTCAATTGCCACCATGAGTTGGGCCACGTTGCCGGCCAGTGAACTCAGCGAAGGTTGTCCATTGCGCGGGCGCGTATTTGCCGGCGGCTCAATCTCCGCCAATTGTTTCCGCTCATCTCCTTGCAGGCTGCTCTGCTGGTAGCGTTCGTGAATCTGCGCAAGGGCCTGGTCCCCGCGGCGCAACACATCCGACAATCGGGATGCAAGAGCAAATTGTTGATGCAGGTCCTGGGCTGATACTGCAACTCGCGGATCCATGACGAGCTTGAACGGCTGCGTGTAGCTCTTGCCGTTCACGGTGAGGCGCAGTTGGTAGCTGCCGGGC
>DATIWA010000330.1:0-5037 GCA_035465515.1 Candidatus Limnocylindrales bacterium
GGGACCGCTCTGGCCACGGGCTCATGGTACCCGCTTGTCCTGCTGGCCATTCTGCTTCCGTTGCAGATCGTCAACGGACGGAGAGAAAACAGGGTGCTGTCAGAAAAGTTCGGCGCCGCCTACACGCAATACAAGCGAGGCACATGGTTCTAACAGGTCAGTTGGAAGTGGGCAAACTGCTTCCGCGCGGCGGTCCGCGCGCTCCGGGGCGAACTTACCAGGCGAGTCCCGCCAGCCGTTCGCTTTCCTCCCACAGCTTGCGCGCTGAGGTTTCATCGCGCGCCTCCGGCGTGGGAATCGAAGGAGCGGATTTGTAGAAATACAGCCCGTTGGCGCCGGTCACCTGCGGATCGTCAGACGACGCCAGATACACCAGCGTTTCTGCGCCCTTGTCCGGCGAAATGGCCACGATCTTTTTGGCCAGCCGGAACAGGCGTCCTCCGCTGTCGTCGCCGAACCGCGTGTTCACAAACCCCGGGTGCAGGCTGTGCGCGATCACGCCGCTGCCGCTCCATCGCCGCGCCAGTTCGCTGGTGTAAAGGATGTTGCACAGCTTGGACCGGCCGTAGGTCCTGAAGCCCTGGAAATTGTTCGCCGCTTGCAGATCCTTGAAGTCCAGCGAGCAGCCCTTGTGGGCGTGCGATGACGTATTGATCACCCGCGCCGGCGCCGCGGCGGTCAGCCGCTCGCGCAGGCCGTGCGTCACCACAAAATAGCTCATGTGGTTCAGCGCAAAGGTGCGCTCCAGCCCGTCTTCCGTGATCTGGCGTGAGCTGAACATGGCCCCGGCGTTGTTGATGAGCACGTCAATGCGGGCTTCCGCCGCCGCAATCTCCGCCGCCACGCGCTTCATCTCGCTCAGGCGCGAGAGGTCGGCGTAATGGATGGCATGCGCCGCCGGCCCCGCCTTCCGCAGCCGCGCCAGCGTGGCTTCACCGCGTGCCTTGTCCCGCGCCACCACGACCAGGCGCGCGCCCAGGGCGGCAAGCTTTTCTGCCGCCACCTGCCCAATGCCCGACGTTCCGCCGGTGATGACCACGGTCTTTCCCTGCATCGCATTCCTCGCTGTGCTGGTTGTTTTCTTCAGTGTAGCAGGGGAATGCGCAGGCTCAAGCATGCGGGAGGAGTGCCGGCAGGCAGATTCAGCAGCCGGACCGCTCCGCGCTCTTACGCTTGCAGCCTTACCGGGACGTCATGCAGTTCTTCCCGCTCTTTGGCCCACCAGCGCAGCGCGATCTTGTTCAGGATTTCCGGGTTCTCGGCCAGGAAGTCAACCATCATGGCGGGAGCCAGAAGTTCGAAGGCGCGGATGAACTCGGTGGCTCCATGCCGCATCGGCCGGGCCGGGTTGACCGGGGCCATCAATTGCCGCACCTCGGCCATCGTTTCCGGCTGTTCCAGGTTTTGCCGCACAAAGCTTTGCAGCTCGTGCATCATCGTGATCCAGACAGAGTCCTTGATCTCCAGTGGCATTCAGTTTCTCCACCCCGGCAGGACTTCCTGTGCCGGGGACTTGAGGGGGGAATATTGATGCTCGCCGCAGTCTGGGGCAAACGCCTTATAGCTCCATTAGAACCAGATTAGACCGGTTAATCTTTGCGGAATATTTTCCGGGGCGCAATCGTGCCGGGCTGGGAACGCCCCGGGCGCTCCTCCGGGCAGCTACTTTGCTATTCCCGCGCGCCCGGCTTACGGCTATTCTGCGGTCGTGTTTTCACCCACCCGATACAGCGCGAAGCTCTTTCTGATCGCCGTAAGCCTCTGCCTGCTGCTCGCGGCGGCGGGCTGCCGCAAGCCCCAGTCGCCGTCTTCGCAGGAAAGCCAGGCCGCGGCCCCTTTCTCCAACCCGCCTGCGGCCGCTGCTGATGCCGGTCAACTGGAACTGTCCCAGGCCGTCGCCCGGATTCTGCAAACCGCGCGAAGAAGCGGGGCGCTGATCTATCGCGGAGGCTGCGCGCCCGAGCGGCGCATGATCGAACTCTATCGTCTGCCCCAGCCGGTCCGCCTGGAGCCGATGGATGAAGCGCTCAAGGAAATCACCGGCCGCTATCCCGAACTGCGGTGGCGTGAAACCGCTTCCGGTCTGCGCATGCAGGACAGCGCAATCGCCGCCGGACTGCTTAAAGTGCGGATCAGGGAATTTACCGTCGTCCAGGACCGCGGGCCGGAAGCGGCCCTGGCTGCGCTGTGGCGCACCCCGGAAATCATCTCCTACATGGCCAATCACGATGTGCGCTTCGCCCGCGCAGACGCCGCGGCAGCGCGCGGCAGGCAGCCGGTGGTAATCATTCATATGAAAAACTCCACCGTGCAGGAGATTGTGGAGCGCATCACCGCCGGCGCGCGCGGAACGCAGAAAATATGGATCTATCGCGAGTGCCGGACCGGAGCGGAAACCCTGGTGCAGGTGAAGATTCTTTAGCGGTTGACTCTTTTGCTATTTCTTCTGCAGGCCGTCTGCGGTTATGCTTTTCTGCGATGTCTGTGCGCATGACAGTTTTGGCCAGCGGCAGCCGGGGCAATTGCACCGTGCTCTCCAGTTCCCAGGCCAGCATCCTGGTGGATGCCGGCATCTCCTGCCGCGAGACCCTGAAACGCATGCGCGCCGCGAATGAAGACCCGGAAAAGCTGCGGGCCATCGTCATTTCTCACGAGCATAACGACCACGTCGCCGGTTTGCAGGTGCTGGCCCGCAAGCTGCAAGTCCCGGTTTACATGACGGAAGCCACCTATCATCACTGGCGCCGTGACACCAAAGGCCCGGACGGCAAGCCGGTCACCCTGGAGCGCCGCGAGCACTTCCAGGCCGGGCGCAGCTTCAGCGTTGCCGACATCACCATCACCGCATTCACCATTCCCCATGACGCCGCCGACCCCTGCGGCTTTACCTTCAGGGCCGACGGCATAAAGATCGGCGTGGTGACCGATCTTGGTTACGTCCCGCCCAACGTAAAAGAACACCTGCGCGGCTGCGACGGCCTGATGATTGAATCCAACCATGACCTGGAAATGCTGCGTAACGGCCCCTATCCCTGGATGGTCAAGCAGCGCGTCATGAGCCGCGTGGGGCATCTTTCCAACACCGCTTTGGCCGAATTCTTTGAAAAGGACTACGACGGCCAGGCGGCTTTCCTGGTGCTGGCGCACCTGTCTGAGCACAACAATCATCCTGAACTGGCACGTGAAACCGCCTGCAAGGCGCTGGGCGGCAAAGCCAGTCTCTTCCAATCGGCCAATGTCACCCTCGCCCAACAGGACACCCCATTGCAGCCGCTTACCTTGGGGTGAGAACATAGCTTCAACTATACTTAGTACGTCTTTTATGGTTTGGCTCGGGCCTGAGAAGTTTGATGAGTAACGTCTGCACAGACAAAGTTATCGGAGACATACTGGCCGGATGGCGCTATGACATTTCCGGTCTGGCCCCCGAAATGCGCGGCGATTACGAGCAGCATCTGGTTGAATGCGCCCGCTGCCGCGGACGGCAGGTCCTGCACCGCACCATTGATATCGGATTAATGATTGTGGCCGGCATCTCGGCCCTCATGTTTCTCGTCGCCTTCGGCGCTGTGCGTTACTTTTCTCCCCGCCATGCACTCGTGCTGGAACTGGTCGCTCTGGCCGGGTTCCTGTTCTTCAGTGTTGTCTGGCTGGTGGTGGCCGTGGCCACTCCTGCTCCGGTGGTGGTGGCTGATGTCGCCCGCATTCATGCCCGCCGCATCCACGACCGGCTGCCCAGCAACATTCGCGAAAAGCTTCCCGAGGTCACGCAGGAATTCTTGAAGAAGAACAGCTGACGGGAACGTCTGCCGACGCAAGCTCCAAAAAAGAAACCACCCGGTTGGGTGGTTTATCAATGCTGAAATCCATTCTCTGTTACGGCTGTGCCCAGATATAGCCGGTGACTCCTTCATCGTGATAGCCCTCGTTCGTGGCCTGCGTGATGTCCGTGGGCTGCGCGGTGTAGAAATGCTGGCCGTTGCTGTTGTTGTACAGGCGATGCAGCGGCTGGGTTCCGGGAAGCTGAGACGTTGCGATATAGCCGAGGATTCCCTGGTCGCGATAGCCCTTGCCAAGAAGCTGGTTGCGCTCGTCTGCCGACGGAGTGTAGAGATTGTCGCCCTTGGGACCAACCAGGTGATAAAAGGGCACGGTGCCCTGCTCCTGAGAACTCGCGATGTAACCCATCACGCCAATCGGGTTGTACCCCGGCGCGGAAACGCTGGACGTGGTGGTGTACAAATGCCCGCCGGTGGTCGGATTATCCAGCCGGTAAATTGGAACATGAGTTCCGGTTGCGGGCGCCCCTGGAGCAGCTGGCGCTCCCGGCGTGCCGCCGCTGCTCACCGGAGGCATGGTGCCGCCCGCGGTTGCCGCTGTCTGGAACTGTCCCGACGTGCGCACGTCGCCATCGCGGGTCAGGATCTGCCATTCATACGTCTGCCCCGGTTGCAGGTTGGTGAGTTGCAGCGAATGGTCTCTGCTGCCGCCCGGATGAAACGCCGATTGCCAGTTGCCGCTACCCGCCACGCGATATTTCACGTGGTTGGCGGCGGTTTTGTCCGTCGTCCACGTAATGGTGGCGGCATTGCCGCTGATGTTGGTGACCGTTGGCCCCTGCGTGATCTGAATGTTCTTCTCGCTCGGCTGGTCCATGGGTTTTGCCTGCGCCAATGCCAGTGTGCCAAGGCAGAGCAGGGCCATTGCCGTCGCTGTAATCATCAATGTCTTCTTCATAGGCCTGTTTCTCCCAATGTACAAAGTTGCCGTGGGTTGCACGAAACGAATGAGGGCTGTTCGTGCTTGAGCCGTCTCACTCCAGTGGCACGAAGCGCGCTTTCTAGTTAGGAAGTAAACCTGAGGAGTAAGGTTGCATCTGGAGGCATGGATGTCTTTGATCTCGTGATGCTCTGGCCGGAGCAGCGGGCGCGAGAAGCCGGCGCGCTATTCAGTTACACTTGGAATATGTGCATTACCACACCCGAGGAACTCGAGGCGCTCCGCGCGGCCGGCCGGATTGTGCGCCAGATGATTGAG
>DATIWA010000331.1:0-5972 GCA_035465515.1 Candidatus Limnocylindrales bacterium
TGGAGGAAACGGCGCTGGTGAAGGCGCCTTTCACGTGGCCAAAAAGCGTGGACTCGAGCAGGTCCGCAGGCATGGACCCGGTATTCACAGGAACAAAAGACTGGTTCTTGCGCGGCGAATTGGCGTGAATGGCCTTGGCGATGAGTTCCTTGCCGGTGCCGCTTTCACCCTGAATAAGAACGGTGGAACGGCTGGAAGCCACCTGCCCCACGAGATCGAAAATGCGCAGCATGGGATCGCTTTTGCCGACGATGTTTTCGAACGAATAGCGCTGCTTCAAGGCGCGCTTGAGCTGCTCATTTTCGGCTTCGGCGCGGCGCCGGGCCACGGAAGCGCGGACGTCGGCCAGCAGTTTTTCGTTGTCCCAGGGCTTCTGGATGAAGTTGGTTGCGCCATTCTGCATGGCGCGGACGGCGTTGTCCACCGTACCGTAAGCGGTGATCATGATGACGGCGAGTTGCGGGTCGCGGCCGCGGATTTCAGCGAGCACTTCAAGGCCATTACGGTCAGGAAGCGCAAAGTCCAGCAGGACCAGATCGAACGGCGTTTCTGCCAGCTTGGCCAGTCCTTCTTCGCCCGTTTCGGCGGATTCCACGGAGTACCCTTCGAACTCCAAAAGGGTTTCCAGCGATTCGCGAATCGCAGATTCATCGTCAATGATGAGGATGGACCCGCTCACGGCGGTATCAACAGGCGTTCGGCTCATTACCGCTACTTCAGACATTCACTGCCTTTCTGATCAGGGGGAATTCCAGGTGAAACGTTGTGCCCTTGCCGGGGGCGCTGTCCACTCGAATGGTGCCTGCATGCTCCTGAATGATTCCGTAGGTGACAGACAGGCCCAGACCGGTGCCCCGCGATTGCCCTTCGCGAGGGGAAAGTTTGGTGGTGAAGAACGGATCGTAAATCTTGTTGATGTGCTCCGGCGCGATCCCGGTGCCGGTGTCACGGATACTGACCTGGACGCCGGTGCCGTTGGCGGTCTGGATTTGCAGAGTGCCGCCGCGGCCGGCCATGGCGTCCTTGGCGTTGAGGAACAGGTTCAGGAACACCTGCTGCAATTTCCCGGCATTGCCGTGGATCGGCGGCAGGCCCTGATAGAACTCGGCTTCCACTTTAATATGCGACGTTTTGAACTGGTGCTCCAGCAAAGTGAGCGTCTCGGAGACAATCCTGTTCAGGTCAATGTCACTGAACTCGGCGGCGCTGGTGCGCGAGAAGTTCAGCAGGTTGTTGACGATCTCTGAAGCGCGGAAAGTCTGGCGCGTGATCTTGTCGAGCAGTCCGGACAGCTTGGGATCGCCGGCAATCTGCTTGGAGAGCATCTGGGCGTAACTGGAGATGACGGCCAGGGGCGTATTGACCTCATGGGCCACGCCGGCAGCCAGCAGGCCGATGGAAGACATCTTTTCCGCCTGGCTGAGCTGCGTCTCAAGATCAATGCGGTCAGTGATGTCGTCCACAATGATCAGCCGGCCGATGACGCTGAACTTCCTGGTGACCAGCGGCGCAATGGCGATATTCGCCGTGCGGCTGTCCCCCGCGGGCGTGTTCAAGCGGAATTTGTAAAGGTTATGGATGCCCGGGTTCTGCCGCACACGGTAAAACTCCTCCATGAACTCGGCGGGGAAGACTTCACTCAGCCGCTGTCCCAGCACCTGTGAGCGGGGCAGAGCGTACATGACTTCCATCTGCGAGTTCCAGGACTCGACCCGGTCTTCCAGGTCCACGGCCAGCACGCCCACGCTGATGGATTCAACAATGTTTTCGTTAAAGTCCTTGAGGCGCTCGTATTCGGCAGCTTTCTGCTCAAGCGAAGCGTACAGCCGGGCGTTCTGGATGGCGATCCCGATATAACCGGCCAGGGTTTCCAGCAGCTCCACGTCCTCACTGGAGAGGAAGTCCCCGGAAAGCGTCTTGCCCAGACCAAGCACGGCGATGGTGCGGTTCTGCACCGTGCAGGGGATGTAGTAATTCAGGTTCAGGCGGGCGATGGTTTCGCGGGCCGTGGCGCTCTCCTGGAGGGCCTTGCGCGTGTTATCGAAGAACACGTGCCCGGCGTAGTGCTCAGGCCGCTCCACCACCAGGAAGCTGAGGTCCAGCGGTCCGCCCGTGCTGTAGGAGATGCCGAAGGACTTGGCCATTTCAAAGGGCCGCGCGTCTTCACCGGTGGCCAGGAAGATGGCCACCCGCTCCACCCCCAGCGTGCGGGAAAGCCGGTCAATGACGGAGACCAGCATGGCGCTCAGATCGGTTTCTGAACTCAGCTCGCGTCCGAATTCAATCAGGGTGCGCCGGTAGTCGTAGCGGTTGCGGTAGAAGAACCTGTCCACGCGTTCCTGGATCCAGTTCTTCAGCGGCTCAAAGGCCAGGGCGGTAATGATGATGGCGGCAATCAGGCCGGCGGTGCCGGTGCTGGGCAGCTTGGCGTGGACGGCCTCCGCCATGCTGCCTATCACCACGAAGTAAGCGCCCACCAGGGCTGCGGTTGCCAGAGTATAAGAAACGCCGCGTTTGAAGATCAGGTCCACGTCCATGAGCCGGTAGCGCACAATGGCGTACCCGAACGTGAGCGGCAGAAAGACCAGCGAAAGCACTGACGCCTTCATCAGCGGCGTTGCCAGGACGCCGGCCAGATAGGGGAGCACGTAAAACAGAGTAAAGGGCGCAATGGCCAGCACCGTGCCGCGCGAGATCCACTTCATCTGTTCGCGCTGCAAAGGAGTGTTGGCGTGACGGTAGCTGTCCCACAGCACCACTGCGGCAATCACAAAATACAGCGCCAGATACGACCAGTTCAGCCTGTCAAGGTTCCAGCGCAGCGTTTCGCTGGCTTCAAACTCCACCAGTGCCGTGATCTGCACCCCAAGCAGCACCAGCGCAGGCAGATAGACCATGGCTTCCAGCCAGGGATGGCGCGCAACGGCGCGGCGCTTTTCCGGAAAAGTCAACGCAAAGTGCAGGAAAAGCGCGGGCTGGAGCATCCAGGCGACCACATTGGCCCAGTAGATGGTCCAGTCGAATGTGTTCAGCTTGCCGGTGTAATGGAACGAATACAGGACAAAGGAAACCAGGCAGAAAACATAGAAATGGGTGGATTTGGGCGCCGTCCAGCGGCGCAGCAGCACATAAATGCCGATGCCCAGGTAAATCAGGGCGATCAATCGCAGGCCGGCGTAAAGAGAACGGTCTGTGGGAACCAGAATTACGGAGGCATCAACTTTCGTCCCTTGCCGGTTCAGCCCGTAAATGGCCTTCTGCCATACACCCACGTGATACAGTTGCTTCTCGAGCGATGCAAAGCTCTTGACCGGCCGTGCCTCGTCCATTGATGCCGGACGCACGCTCAGCAGCCTGTCGCCTTCCTTGATGCCGGCCTTGTCCGCCGGACCTCCAGGCGTGAGACGCTGCGCCGTCAGGACTCCGTTGTGCTCCACCCACCAGGCGCCGTCGTCAGGCGTGGCAAATTGATTTTCTTTCTGGAAGTTAATCGTGGCAAAAACAATGGACGCTGCAGTCAGAAGGGCCAAAACTACAGCCGAAACCCGGATTAAGGAGTCCTTACGCATCCGCTGATCCGCATTTCCGCGGACTTGGTCCCTCCCGCGGTAAGCAAACAGTTCAGGAATCGGTTTATGCAAGTCGGATGCCATGGACAACGAACTCGATTGGTGAATAACTGCCGTGTTTGCTTATGGTTAAGTTATTATAAGCAGTGGCTTTGAGAAAAGCTACAATAATTGGTATTTCGTTGTGATTTATTGTAAGTGGCCGTGAATTTTAAGAACCTGCGCCCTCCTGGCAAAAAAATGCGGGACGCCGAATAGAACGTCCCGCAAACAGAAGCGACAGAGGCGATATCAGGCAAATTGGAATCGTGGCGCAGCATGGTGGTTGCCTCCTTTCGGCGGCTAATTCGGTTTGTTTTATGGCATTTGAGAGCTGCCGGGCAGAGCCTAGCGTGCGTTCTTTGGGGCTGGCTGCGCCGGCAAACCCGTGGTCTGATTTCGCCCGGGACATCATCTGCTGGACCTCCTGCTGCGCTGAGAAGACGATGTGCGTTCGCTGCGCCGCGCCATTGCCTGCGTCGAATCGCCGTGGTTGCTGATCTGGGGGACGCGTGATCGCGCTGTTGGCCCCAAATCGGCCGTCGAACTGGCGCGTGCACCTGCGCGATGCCCGCGCGCACTTCTCCCTGAAGTCGGCCACCTGCCATTCGAGCAGCCCCCGGAAGTATTCAACCGTTCGGTGCTGGAATTTCTTGACTGCCCGCAGTGAAGCTGTGGGAAACTTACAGTCAGACCAGCGAAACGTTCCTGTTGGCAATGCATAAAGCCCTCAAATCTTTCTGGGCCGGCCTTGACGGCGAAGCCTGGCTCCGCTTCTTCCTGGCGATCGCCGGGTTGGCGCTGGCGCTGGCCGCGGCGGTGTTCTCTTCCGCGGCGCGCGAATCGGGCAACATTGCGGCTACGGCCATTTTTGCTTCCACCGCGCTCTTTCTCGCCGGTCTGGTGGGCGTGACCAGTGTGCCCTACCTGGCGCGGCGCGTAGCCGCCGGCCGCATGCGAGACGCGCTGCATTATGAGGTCACGCGGGAAGGCATGGTGTACCTGGGCATCGCCATGGTTATCGCCATTGCCGCGCTTAACACCGCCAACAACCTCCTGTTCATCGTGCTGGCGGCCATGCTTGCGGCCATCGTGGTTTCCGGCATCGGGTCGGCCGCGGTCCTGCGCCGCCTGGATCTGGACATCGTCATGCCGCAGAACGCCTTTGCCGGCAAAGCCGTGGCCGTGCGTGTCCGGCTGGGCAATCCGCGGCTCTGGTTCCCGGCATTCTCCGTCAAGGTGTTCACCCCGGTGGACAAGAAAAAGAAGGCCCCGGGATGGGAGTGGCAGAAGACCGAATTCATCTTTCCCAAACGGAAGCAGTGGTTTCGTCTGCCCGATTACACGCTGCGCCGCAAGAATCCTCCGCCTCGCCAGGCCAAGGTGCTTACTCGCCCGGTTTACTTTACTTTTGTCGGGCCGCGCAGCACCGCGGAGATCGAGGTCGAACTGGTATTTCCCCGCCGCGGCTTCTACACCCAGGACAGTTTCAGCGTGGCCACCCGTTTCCCCTTTTCCTTTCTCCTCAAGAGCCGCAGGGTGCAGCTTGACCGCGAACTCCTCGTCTATCCCGCCCTCCTCGATTCGGACGACGTTCTAGACGTCCTCCCCATGATTACCGGAGAGTTTGTTTCCTATATGCGCGGGCGCGGCAGCGAGCTTTACCTGATCCGCGAATACACCCCGCATGACCCCGCCCGCTATCTTGACTGGAAGGCCACCGCCAAGACCGGCTCGCTCAAGGTGCGCGAGTTCAGCCGTGAGGACGAGCGCCGGCTCCGCCTCGTCTTCGATAATCCCGTGCCCGGCCGCATCACCCCCGTCGCTTACGAGCGCGCCGTCTCCCTGGCTGCCACCCTGGCCTGCCACTTCAATGCTGAGAACATTGACCTCTCCTTCGCCGGCAGCGGCTTCCACGGCGGCTCCAGCCTTGAGGAATTTCTCCGCTACCTGGCCCTGGTCCATCCCAGCTCTTCCCCAGACCCTGTGCTTGACCTGCTGCCCGTCTCCTCTGACTTCAACGTCATCCTCACCGCCCGCAAGCCCGGCACCCTTCCCAGCGCCCTCTGGCACAGCTCTTACGTCATCTACATGTGACCCTGCGGCGCGCGCCCTTCTTCGCACGGATAACGCGGCGCGATTTGTTGTGCGCTCTGGGGGCCGCCCCCCTGTTTCGGACGCTTTGTTGCAAACAAACGTACTTACCCGAAATCAACCCTTGGGTCACCCAAAGTTTTCCACTGGGTCACCCAGAGTTTTCCACTGGGTCACCCAAGGATTTTGACTGGGTCACCCAAGCGTTCGGCAGAGGGTCGCAACCGCCGTTCCCGCCGGCGAACGGCTTGCCTCGCTGGTTTTCAAAGA
>DATIWA010000332.1:0-6729 GCA_035465515.1 Candidatus Limnocylindrales bacterium
CGAACACGGCGCCGGACGCACCGATTTCCAGGATTGCCGGATGCACGGAAACGCTGAGCAATGCGCCGCTCACGCCGGTGAGCACATACACCGCAAAAGTAATCCAACTTCCGAACAGGCGTTCGGAGAGCTGGCCCAGACTCCACAAACACCACATATTGAAACCGATATGAAGCAGACCTCCGTGAACGAAGCCCGCGGTTACCAGCCGCCAGTAATCGCCTGTCAATGTCCACGGGCCGTAATTGCCGCCGAAGATCACCAGGGTTGCCCCCCTGAACTCGAAAATGGAGCCGCTGGCGAGCACCATGACAGTGAAAACGATCACGTTGATGGCGGTCAGGATGGTGGTTGCAGGAAACTGGCGCAGCGTACCGGTATTCAATCCCACGCGTGCGCGGCGGGTCGCCACACCCGCGCAACGGTCGCACAAGACCGGCGCCAGCCCTTCTTCGTTGACGGGGAGCTCAGCTCCGCATTTCAGACATTGAGGCATGCCGTACCAGAATACACAACCTTGGGCTCATTTCCGAACGGCGGCCCCTGGCGGCATCCGATGCAGTTCAAGAAATGGAAGGATTTTCTGGGTGCACTCCTTCGGGAACTCGCTCCACATCTCATGCGTGGCATCAGGCAGGACAAAGAAGTTGACGTCCGGCAGGGTACGGGCAAGCTCAGCCGCGATGATCTTGAAAGCTTCTACAGAGCGGCTTCCGCTGAGCAGAAGGACCGGAATCTGCACTTTGAGCGCCTGGTCGCGGGAGAATGGCGGGAAAGCGTACGGCGAAGTGGTGAGGGCCTCCCATTCACCGATGTTCTGCATGAAATAGCTGCGCAGTTCGGGAGGTACCGAATCGTAGGTTGCTTTTTCGCCGCTCACCGGGAACTCATGGGCCCCGAACCAGTCAACGCTGACCCGCAGCGCAGTCTGAGTGTCATGGCGGCGAAATGCCTGCCCCGCCGGGACCCACATGTTGTTCATGAAATCATCCAGCAGCGCCTTGCCGCCCGGCAGATCATTCAGCCAGCCAAGCAGGGGAGGTTCCGAAAGAGCCAGCGAGCGCACGAGTTCGGGATGCCTTGCCGCCAGCATGAGCGAGACGTAAGCGCCGTAAGAATGGCCGACGACCTGCACAGGGCCGAGCTTGAGCTTTTGGATCAGCGCTGCGAGATCTTCGGCGTCTATGATGGCCGAGTAATCGGCTGAAGGCTTGCCGTTGTGGTTTGGGTAGTTGAAGCGGCGGCTGTAGGCGATGACCCGGAACTCTTTGGCCAAAGGAGCGATCTGGGCGTCCCACGCCCGGTAATCTTCCATCCCGCCGTGGACCAGAATGACCACCGGTCCTTTGCCGCGATCAGTGTAATGCAACGCCACCCCATTGACTCGCACTTCATGAAGGGTCGGCTCAGGCTGCCAGCGGGCAGCGGCTGTGATCGACATGAACGCGAGCAGAAAGACGGTTATCCGGCTAAGGTGCACAGAACGGCTCCCCTCTTACGTCTTAATCAGCGCAGCTTCATGCAGGTCGGTAAGGCCCTCTTTGGCATCATGGGAATCAGGATCAGTTTTAGCGCCTGCTGGTAAATTGCCCTGGAATTGTTGTGCTTCCGTGGTTCTTCACAGTTCGGGTGTTCCGCCGCTTGAAAAGAGCAGTATTCTAAGACAAAGTACCGCAAAAGTATTTAAGTTTTTGTTTAGCCTATAGTCCGGTTATAGAATGCGGGCTTCCCTGGGCAGGCTCCTTAAATCAGCTGGTCTTTCGTGTGAGGTGCACTATTTGTTCCTCAGCCCGCTTGTTCTTCCGAGTGCTTTGGTCTGGCGCTACCGGTTTGTTCATATCGCTGTTGGCAGCCGTAGTCTGGACGGCGCTGATCATCGCAAATATCCGCAGCAATCAACATTTACCCTGGTCGGTGCCTGTGATGGCACTGGTGCTGTGGGGCATGTGGCGATACTGGGGCGGCGCCGGCTGGCCGCAGAGCACCTCGGAAGCGCGCCGCCGCTATCGCCGGGCGAATCCCATTTCTCTTCCGGCCTTTGTGTGGAGCATGGCAGCCGGAGTGCTGGCAATTGTTGCCCTGGCCGGTTACTGGATAGTCTTCTTCAACTTGTTCAGGATGCGGCCCAACAATATCCCGGATACAACCCACTATCCTTCCATCCTGGTTTATCCCATGGTGGTCATGGGATCGTTGGTGTCTCCGTTCTCCGAAGAGATAGGTTTCCGTGGCTACAGCCAGGTCATGCTCCAGCGCGACTTCCGTCCTGCGGCGGCTGTCGTGATCGCATCAGCCTTCTTTGCCATGGGGCATCTCAATTACGGGCTGTATTGGCCCAAACAGCTGGTTTATTTCATGGTGGGCGTCGCGTTTGGCGCCATCGCGACTCTCGCCAGCTCGATTCTTGCCAGCATCCCGGTCCACGTCATCGGCGACATGGTGTTTTTTCTTTTCGTGTGGCCGCACGATGGGGGACGCCGCCGGGTTTTGCAGGAAGGAGCAGACAGCTGGTTCTGGATCCATGTGGCGCAGGCGGTGGTATTCACCGCCTTGTCGCTCTGGGCCTTCAGGCGATTGGAGGCGGTGACCCGTGCGGCAGACGGCGGCGCGGACAGCGATGCTGTTGCCGGTCGAGCCGCAGCTATGAGATAAAGTGTCGAGCCCATGATCTCGTACAAAATCTCTCCTGAAAAGGGACGCGCGGAAAGAAGTGCAGCGCTCAAGAGAAACGCCGCGATCATCTCTGTGGCGCTGGCGCTCGCAATTCTGCTCACCGGTGGTTCCGCGCTCCAGGGACAAAGCACACGGTTCCTGATCGTCTGGTCTGTCATCATGGGCGCATTCTTTACCTTCGTTCTCTTTCGTGTTCTACGGCAGACTTCGCGCTTCCTGGATGAAGCCTATTCCACCTTTGAGCTCACGGTTGCAGATGGCTTGTATACGAAGAAGCAAAAGGACACTCCCGACGTCAGCATTGCGCGCGCAGAAGTGAGGGGCATCGAAGAAAAGCAGGGCAAGGGATTCAGAATCCGCACTGGTGAACGCGCCCGCAATATCTGGGTGCCTTGGGAACTGGATGGCTACGAGGAGCTCAAAGCGGAACTGGCGACCATTCCAGGTATTGAGGTCAAGAGCACACCCCGGGCATGGCTCAGAAGCTACATTGCGCTAGCGGCCTTCCTTCTGGTTTTCGCCATCTCCATTCTGGCGACCGACAAAAGAGTCGCAGCTCTGTGCAATCTGCTGCTGGCCGCATACATGTTCGCGTACGTCATAAAGCACTATCGGAATCCCAATCTGACAGTCAGAGGAAGACGCCAAATCCTGTTGTTTGGGTTTGCGGGTGTTTATATGTTGGTCAGGGCCATTCTGGTCGCCGGCTGGTGGCGATGAGGCGCCGCGGGGCGTTCGCTGCAAAGTGCTCCCGAACTTGTTAAAATTTTCTTGTGGAACCGTCACTGCTGAATCGCCCCATTGAAAAACGCCCTGACAAGTGCAAGTTTCAGGGACGCATTCTGTTTCTGACTGAGGATCCTGAGCTGATCCGCCGCCAGTTGGCCGGTGAAGACCTGCCCTGGGACACCAGGAACCCGCAGAACAATCCCAAGCTGCGCGACGATATCTCCACCGACGAGATCACGCCCGCGCACATCTGCTTCTTTTTTGACGAGACCCTGGGCGAGTTTCCCTATACCGGCCTGAAATGCGGCAATGAGGTGCCCATCAAGCGCGGCGACGTGAAGAAGGGCGGATTTGTGGCGGCGGTAAGCGGCAAGCGGCGGGGGAAAGGCTCCAGCCGCGAGCAGTCGCCTTACGCGGAGTTGTGCGCCGGCATCAAGCTGGTCATCGCGGAAAACATTGAGCGAATTTACAAGCAGAACTGCCAGAACCTGGGCGTGCTCACCACCACCGATTTCAGCGTGATTGACAAGATCCGCGGCGAGGAAGAGATCCCGCTGGCCAAGTTCACCGAAGGCGAGGACGACATCACGCGCCAGGTAATCGAGTACGGAGGGCTGTTCCCGTTCAACGTGGCGCGCATGCAGAAGAAGGTTTTCCTGCCGCCAATCCAGACCGGCAAGCGGCCCATGACCATCGCCGAGAAGATCTTTGCCCGGCACATGCTGAACGAAAAGAACGAGCCCGGGGTGGCCTATGTGAAGCCCGGAGACTCCGGGTTCGCCCGCACCGATCTTCGTTTCAGTCACGAGTATGTCACGCCCATGTCGGCCATCTTCTTCGAGCATTTTGTGGGAAAAGATGCCAGGGTCAACGAGCCCGCGAGCATCCTGTTTTTCCGCGACCACCTTACGTTCCTTGACGAAGTGCTTTCCGAAGAGAAGCGCAGGATGGGCCTGCTGGACCTTGCCGGACAGCTTAAGCTGAAGCAGGAGGACTTTGCGAAAAAGCAGGGCATCAAGCTGCACGGCGAGCTGAAGGACCGCAAAGGCTCGGAGGGCATCTGCCACTCGGTCATCGCGGAAACTTATGCGCTGCCGGGGCAGCTCAACGTGGGCTCTGACTCGCATACGCCGCACGTGGGCGCCGTAGGATGCGTGGCTTTCGGCATCGGCACCACGGACGTGTTCAATTCATGGATCACCAGGGACGTGCGGGTGAAGGTCCCCGAGTCGGTGAAAGTAGTTGTTCGCGGCAAGCGCAAGCCCAACGTCACGGCAAAAGATTTCATTCTGCTGCTGCTGAGCCTGCCGTACATCAAGACCGGGCAGGCGCTGGCCAAGGTGATGGAGTACTCGGGCGAGGCCATTGAGGAACTGAGCGTGGACGAGCGCGCCACCATGACCAACATGGCGGCGGAAATCGGCGGCTTTACGGGAATCGTGGCTCCCGACCGGAAGACGGTGGAGTTCCTTATGGAGCGCCGCGGCATGTCGCGCGCGCAGGCGGAGAAATACTGCGAAGGGCTGTTCAGTGATCCCGATGCGCAATACGCCAAAGTCATAGAACTGAACGCCGAAGAAATCACTCCCATGGTGGCCACGCCCGGAGATCCCGGCAACGGCAAGTATGTGCGCGAGCTGAACACGCCGGTGCCGGTGGAAATCGCTTACGGCGGCACATGCACGGCAGGGAAGAACGCTGACATGGACATGTATGCCCGGGTCCTTTCCGATGCCCTGAAGCAGGGCAAACGGATTGCCGATACCTGCAAGTTTTACATTCAGTTTGGCTCGCAGGAAACACGGGAATATTGTCTTCGCAATGGCTATCTGGACGTGTTCAAGCAGGCTGGCGCAATCGTGATTGAGCCAAGCTGCGGCGCCTGCATCAACGCCGGGCCGGGCGTTTCTACACGCGCCGATCAGGTGGTCATCAGCGCGCAGAACCGCAATTTTCCGGGACGCAGCGGTCCGGGACAGATGTACCTGGCCAGCCCGTACACCGTGGCTGCCAGCGCCGTAGCCGGGTACATTGTGGAGTATGAGCCGAGCTCGCAGCGGGAACTGGTGGAAGCCTGAACCCGGGCAGCAGGCGCCAACCAGTTGCCGTTCAGGCGGGCAGTTGCAACCATTTGCTGCGATGGCGCGCCGATTGCTGATTGCCAATTGCCAGTAACGCTTTTGCTGTTAGAATCATCTGTTTACGTAGAGTCCTATTTACATCACTGGAGAACACGACCCTTATGGCATATGTGATTGCAGAGCCTTGCATTGGGACCAAGGACACGGCCTGCGTGGATGCTTGCCCGGTGGACTGCATCCATCCGAAAAAAGACGAGCCGCAGTTTGAAGGCGCGGAGCAGCTCTTTATTGACCCGGTGGAGTGCATTGATTGCGGCGCTTGCGTGCCGGTGTGTCCGGTTTCCGCCATCTTCGCGCTGGACGATCTGCCGGAAAAATGGAAAGAGTACGCGGACAAGAACTCGAAGTATTTCGGGCGTTAAGCTCAACCAAGGGTTTAAAGACGCGCAGCCGCCGGGTTGCGCGTTTTTTTTGGCTGCTGATTTTCCGGACCGCGCACATGCCTTGCGCTTCCCGTTTTCCTGAGGCTTGCCCGGCTGTATCCTTGGAAGCTGACAGTATCGCTGGACATGCCTAAACAATCTGAAGCCCTGATCCTGCGCACATATCCGTTCCATGAAGCGGACCTGCTGGTGACGTTTTTTACACGCTCGGAAGGCAAGGTCAGGGGAGTCGCCAAGGCGGCAAAGAAATCCAAGCGGCGTTTCGGCGGAGCTCTGGAGCCGCTGACCTACGTGGTTGCCCACTGGGAAGACAAAGAAAAACGGGAACTTGCGCGGCTCGATTCCTGCGACATTATCTCCTCACCGCTTACCCTCGAAGTAAATTACCCTCGCGTGGTCGCCTTGAGCTACGTGGCCGAGGTAATTGACCAGCTATTGCCGGACCGCGAGCCCAGCGACGACGTTTTTCGCCTGACACTCTCGGTAGTCCGCCAGCTTACGCCGGATTCGATCTGGATGCCGTTGACCTATTTTGATCTCTGGATCGTGCGTCTCATCGGCCTGCTGCCTGACTTGCACGAATGCGTGGTCTGCGGCGCCGCATTGAACGGCAGCCGGGCCTACTTTCATCCCCTGGCCGACGGCCTGCTGTGTGGGCGCGACAAACGCCTGGCCAGCACAGAGATTTCCGCGGAATCACGCGCCGTGGCCGCAGAGATGTTCCGCCAGCCGGTTGAGAGTTTCAGCGGAGCGCCCTGGCCTCGGCAGCGTGGCGCCGATATCCGGCGTTTTCTGGCGCAACG
>DATIWA010000333.1:0-6886 GCA_035465515.1 Candidatus Limnocylindrales bacterium
CACGTCCACCACGCTCTGGCGGGCGGCTTCCAGCGCGTCCGCCGCTCGCAGCAAAATCAGCTCCCGTTCGGCGGCCAGTGTTTTGCCCCAACTTCCGCGGGCGGCATGGGCCGCGTCAATGGCTTTGCGCATGTCCTCGGCCCGCCCCATGAAAATCTTTGCAAAGGGGCGCTGGTTCGCCGGGTTTACCACGTCAGCCAGCGCGCTGGGAGGCACTTCGATGGGCGCGCCGTCAATGAAGGGAGTCGTGTACATTTCGCGCTTCCTTTCCAAAACCGTGATGTCAGGGAAGATTTGCTGATTGTGCGCGATTATCGCGCCGCAGAACGATAAACGGTTATTTTGAAACAGTCAAGCTCCGACTCGATTTGCGCCCGGAGGAACACGACTGAAAGCTCAGCCCAGATAGCGGCCCAGCATGCGGGCGTTTTCCTGGAGGATCGGCAGAAAGCGGTGGATCATTTCGGCTGCCGAAACGCGCGCAGCGTGCACACCTATATTCATTGCCGCAACGGTTTCATTGTGGCGGGTCTTCACGGGAACGGCAATGGAACGCAGTCCCAGCTCCAGTTCTTCATCGGCCAGGGCAAAGCCATCGAGTTTCACCCGGCGGATGATGTCGGCAAGAACGGATTTGTCGGTAATCGTCTTTGCTGTCAGGGGCTTTAATTCCGTCCGTTCGACGTATGCCACCAACTGTTCTTCGTGTAGAGAAGCCAGCAGCACGCGTCCCATGGACGTGCAGTAGCAGGGCAGCCGGCTGCCTACGGAAAGGCCAACAGACATCACTCTTTTCGCGGTGGAGCGCGCCACATACACGATCTGGTCGCCGTCCAGCACGCTCAGCGAGCTGGATTCGTGGACCTGTTCAGTTACCTGCTCCAGGACCGGCTGGGCAATGCCGGGAAGCGAGGCCGATGACAGGTAAGAGAATCCCAGCTTCAACACACGGGTCTTCAACCGATATACCCGGCCATTCGATTCGGCATAGCCTAACGTTTGTAGCGTCATCAGCAGCCGGCGCACCGCGGCGCGCGAAAGGCCTGTACTGCGGGCGATCTCGGCAACCGACTGGCCTTCGGTGCGTCCTTCAAAGGTTTCGATCACTTTGAGCCCGCGCGCCAGCGAAAGGACAAAATTGGGGTCACCCTCAAACTCGGAAAACTCGGTGGCCGGGCGGAGTGTCTCTTCCCGCTGGTCGTCGGCTCGTTGAGTGGGCTCGTCTTTGTCCGGTGAGTACATAACTGACCCTAGCGGTTCGATATTCGCACAGACTTTTCGATTAGGCAAACTTTGACCTTGACACTGAATTTGGGCGGGCGTATTGTTTCGCACGTTTGAGCGATTAACGCACAAATCCCGACAACATGAACCTGGCAACAAGGAGCGGCCGGCATGAAAAGGTTTTCCTCTCCACTGATCGTCCTGGCATTGGTGTTTGTTTTCTTGAGCACTCAACAGTCTGCGTTTTCCCAGGCCACGGCACTGGCCCAGTTGAACGGCTCGGTGAATGACCAGAGCGGCGGCGTCATCGCCAAGGCAAAACTGGCCCTTCGCTCCGTGGACACGAACCAGACCTACACTGCGTTTACCAATGCACAGGGCTATTACGTTCTGTCCAACGTGCCACCGGGCAATTACGAGTTGTCGGCGGAATTTACGGGATTCGCCAAGTACACGCAGCCGGTGACTCTTCGCGTAGGGCAGAGCGCCACCGTGGATGTCACCATGAAGGTGGCGGCGGCCTCCGAGCAGGTGACGGTGACCACGGAAGCGCCGGTGATCGAGGTGACGCGCAGTGAAGTGAGCCAGGTCATCGAGACGCAGCAGATTGATTCGCTGCCCATCAGCGGCCGCCAGTTCACTGATTTCGCGCTGCTCAGTCCCGGCGTTGCCACCGGGCGCATCAGCCTGCAATCCACGTTTACCGATCCCTCGGTCACCCGCATCTCCTTCGGCGGGCAGCGCGACCTGAGCAACAGCGTAACCGTGGACGGCGCGGACAACATCAATACCGCCACAGGTTCGCAGCGCGCCACGCCGTCGCAGGAAGCGGTGAGCGAGTTCCGCGTGGTGAACAACAGCTTTGGCGCCGAATACGGACGCGCTCTTGGCGGCATCGTGAATATCGTCACCAAGTCCGGCACCAATGACGTTCACGGATCGGTGTACGACTACCTGCAGAACAACGCGGCCAACGCGCGATCCATTCTCACCCAGCCGGGGTTTGATACCTATCGCCAGAACCAGTTCGGCTTCACTCTTGGCGGGCCCGTCCAGAAGAACAAGGTCTTCTACTTTGTTAACTATGAAGGCCAGCGCAAGGCCCAGTCTCCGACCTATCCCGGCGTTCTGGTCCAGAACCTGGCGGCCATCAACGCGATGAAGCAGAGCCTTGGTCTCTCGCCGGAAAACCTGAACGTCCTGGCCACGGCCGACGTTGACAACGGCTTCATCAAAATCGACGATCAGTTGAACCAGGCCAACCGGCTGTCGGCCCGCTACTCCATTCAGGACGCGACGGACCTCAATATGCTGGTCGGGCAGACCCTGGACGGCGGCGGCATCGGAGCGCCGAGCAGCGGGCGTAACGGCTCCCTGCGCGACCAGGCGCTGGTGGGAACGCTGAGCACCAACATAAGCCAGCAGACGGTCAACACCGCGCTGGCGCAGTGGGCGCGCCGTAACTACGGTTTTCTGGGGGTCACGGGCGAACCCAACCTGGACGTCCCCAACCTGCTGCTCTTTGGGCACAACTTTGGCGCGTTTGACCGCTACAACGAAACCCGCCTTCAGTTCTCTGACACGCTTTCCCACATCAAGGGCAAGCACTTCATGAACTTTGGCGTCGACTTTAACTACGTGAGAAACTTCGTGGTCTGGCCTGGTTTCACCCCGGCCCGCATCATTTTCCCCAGCCTGGGTGACATGCTGGCTTCAGGCCAGGCGGATTGGGGCACAACACCCTGCCCGGCCCCGCTCGTCGGGCTGGTATCGCCTTGCGTCGCGGCATTTTTCTGGGGCGCGCCCATCGGGCCAGGTCCGTTTGATCCCAACGTAGCCTCGCCTTCAGTGCCAACGACCTGGCAGAATGCGTTTCTGCCTTCGCAGGCGGCCAATTTCAACGTCAACCTGAACCACTCTTACTATGGGTTCTTCGCGCAGGACCAGTGGCGCTTAACGCCCAAGCTTACCGTGAACTACGGAATGCGCTATGACTTTGAAGCCGGTCTTGGATTTTTTGTGAATCCCGACTACCGCGCGTTCCAGCCGCGCGTGGGCATTGCCTACTCGCCTGATTCCAAGACTGTGATCCGCGCGGGCTACGGAATTTTCTTTGACAAGTACAACCTGACGTTCTTCTTTGTTCCGGCGCCGCAGCGGCCTCCGGTGATTGCCGGCCTGCCGACGGTCAAGAACCAGACCACGGGAACGTACCTCTTGAACAGCATGTTCCTGCCCACGCCCTGCGTGCTGGCCGGCTGCCCCACGCCGCCGCCGGGATCGCCGCTGCCTCCGGGCACGGTTCCTCCTCCGCTGCTCAATTCGGCGTTTGAAAACCTGATCACCGGCGGATCGTTCCCCATCAATGCGCTGTACACGCAAGGCGGCACCGCCGTGGACCGCAACCTGCGGATGCCCTATTCGGAGCAGGCCAGCATGGAAATTGACCGCGAAATCGCCAAAGGGCTTTCCGTCAACGTGGGGTATCTGTTTGTCGCCGGCCATAAACTGGTGCGTCCGATTGATCTGAACGTCGGACCTCCGATCGGCAAGGAAGCCGGCACCAACAAAGACCTCTACGCGTTCGCCATCAACGATCCCAACATTCCGGCGCCTCCGGGCGGGTCCAACGGCACCAACGGCATCTTCTACTTCACTGACTCCACCGGCAACTCCGCGTACCACGGGTTGACGCTGCAAGTCACGGAGAAGGGGAACAAGTACTTCTCGATGGACGCGAACTATACCTTCTCCAAGACCATGGATGACGGCACATTCGTGACCTTCGTTAGCACGCCGCAGTCCAATGCGCAGCGCAACCTGGAGCGTGCCCTGTCCAACCAGGACGTGAGGCACCGCTTCGTAGCCAACTTCGTGGCCACGGCCCCGCAGGACACTTTCCTGCGCAACTTCCAGTTGAGCAGCATTGTGACGGTCCAGTCGCCGCGGCCGTTCACCATGTTTGTGGGCTTTGACGCCAACAATGACGGCAACCCGGTGACCGACCGCGTGGGAGAAAGCCGCCGCAACAGCTACCTTGGCGACAACCTCCGCACGGTGGACCTGCGGCTCTCCCGCACGATTCACCTCAAGGAGCGCACTGAACTCTACCTGGCGGTTGACGCTTTCAATGTGTTCAACCACACCAACGTGGATGAAGTTTTCTCCGTGTACGGAGCGCCTGATTTCATCGGGAGCCAGCCGCGGAGTTTTGGTGACGGCATAGCGTCGCCGGCCAACCCCACGTTTGGCGATCCCAGAACCGTATTCAATCCGCGGCAATTGCAGTTCGCCGCCAAGATTTCGTTCTGAAGAACTTTCAGTACTGAACTCTGCCCTTATCTATTGGGTCTTTCCGGTCGCAGAAGGCCGGAAAGACCCAGTGGAGCCCATGACCATTGCCCGCGGTGAACTTTCGCAAGAGACAGGCAGATGGCCCAGTTCCTGACATTAGCGGAAGCTATCTCTACCCATGTCCATGATGGTGACGTGGTGGCCCTGGAAGGGTTCACGCATCTGATCCCCTTCGCCGCCGGTCACGAGATCATCCGCCAGGGGCGGCGAGGCCTCACTCTCATTCGCATGACGCCCGATCTGCTCTATGACCAGATGGTGGGCATGGGGGTGGCCAGTAAGCTGGTTTTCTCCTGGGGCGGAAATCCCGGCGTGGGTTCTCTTCATCGCTTCCGCGACGCTTTGCAGGCAGGATGGCCTTGCCCGCTCGACATCGAAGAGCACAGCCATGCCGCCATGGCCAATGCTTACGACGCCGGGGCCGCCGGACTTCCCTGCGCCATCTTTCGTGGCTATCAGGGAAGCGATCTTCCCGGCGTAAATCCCAGGATCAAGTTCCTGGCCTGCCCTTTTACCGGCGAGCAGCTTGCATGCGTGCCCGCCTTGCGTCCGGACGTCGCCATTGTTCATGCGCAGAAGGCTGACCGCGAAGGCAACGTCCTGATTGAGGGCATCGTGGGCGTGCAGAAGGAGGCCGTGCTGGCTGCGCGGATTTCCATCGTCACCGTGGAAGAGATTGTGGATGAGCTGCCTTCAGCCCGCGGCAGTTCAGCGCTGCTCCCCGGTTGGGCGGTCACGGCCATCGCTCTTGTGCCGGGCGGCGCCCACCCCTCCTACGCGCACGGATATTATTCGCGGGACAACGCGTTCTACATTGCCTGGGACAGGATTTCACGCGAACGCGGGAGTTTTATCGCCTGGATGCAGCAGAACGTTCTCAATGCGCGTCCGGAAGATTTTGCCGGAAGGGCCTACGACCTGGTGCGATGAAGACCGTCTCCTACACCGCGTCTGAAATGATGACAGTTGCCGCCGCGCGCTCTCTGAAAAGCGAGGACGTGTGCTTTGTCGGAATCGGTCTGCCTTCGGCGGCGTGCAACCTGGCGCGGCTCACGCACGCCCCCAAAATCACCTTGATCTATGAGTCCGGAACCCTTGGGGCCAGGCCCGGCGTTCTGCCGCTTTCCATCGGCGACGGCGAACTCTGCTCCACGGCGCTCACCACCGTCTCCGTCCCGGAGGTTTTCCGCTACTGGCTTCAGGGCGGCAGGATCAGCAAAGGCTTTCTCAGCGGCGCCCAGGTGGACCGTTTCGGCAACCTGAATACCACGGTCATCGGGCCTTATCATGATCCTGAAGTGCGGCTTCCCGGCAGCGGCGGCGCGCCGGAGATTGCCGTGTCCTGCGGAGAGATCTTTATCGTGATGCGGCACAGCCGGCGCAGCTTTGTGGACAAGCTGGACTTCCTTACCTCGCTGGGGCATGGCAAAAACGGAGCGGACCGTGAGAGATTGGGAGGAAAGACCAGGGGGCCCACACTTCTGGTGACCGACTTGTGCATCATGCGCCCGGACCCGCAAACGCGGGAGTTTGTGGTGGTCTCGCTCCATCCCGGTGTTTCGCGCGCGCAGGTGTGTGAAAATACCGGCTGGAGTGTAAGGTTTGCTGAACGTCCGGAGGAAACGCCTGCGCCCGACGCGCATGAGCTGGAAACCTTGCGCGACCTGCATGCCCGCACCGCCCGTGCCCATGGCAGCAATGCCGCGAATTGAGTGGAGTTTATGAAACCGGAGCGAAAAGTAACTGAGGAGCCGATGAGTACCGTCCTGCCCTATCGGCGCCACGATCCTGCCAGCCAGCCCGTCTCGCTCTATGAACCATATCGCGCCACTGTACTGCGCGCGCCTCGCAAGCCGCTGGTGCTTCTGCCGCACACGCTTTCCGAAGTTACCGGCCCGGTCTATGGACATGACGACATCACCGCGACCGACAATGATTTGACGCGCCAACATCCCGGCGAACCGCTGGGCGAAAGAATCATCGTCACCGGGCGAGTGCTCGACGACAATGGCCGTCCCGTTCCGCGCACGCTGGTTGAAATCTGGCAGGCCAACTCCGCCGGCCGTTACTGCCACGATCGCGATAATCATCCGGCGCCCGTGGACCCCAACTTCACCGGCGCGGGCCGCGCGCTCACCGATGAGAATGGCGTCTATCACTTCACCACCGTCAAGCCCGGGGCGTATCCCTGGAAGAACCATGACAACGCCTGGCGTCCGGCACACATTCATTTTTCGCTGTTCGGTCCGGCGTTTGCCACGCGTCTGGTCACGCAGATGTATTTTCCGGGCGACCCGCTGTTTCCGTT
>DATIWA010000334.1:0-2091 GCA_035465515.1 Candidatus Limnocylindrales bacterium
ACGGAGTTGAGGATTTGCGCCTTTCTCGTTGACCCAGCGGATGAACTCCTGAAAGTGCTCGTCCACCGCGATGCACCTGGGTTTGTAGACAAGCTGGAGCCCGCCTTCAAATCGGGCTATGAGAACGGACCTGCCCCGGCGGTGCGTATCGCCCGCCCCGGCTGCGGCCTCCACCAGCGCGCCGCATTGCGGACCGAAGTTGAAGATCCTCACGATCTCATTCCAGTCGGCGGCCAGGCGCTGGAGAAATTCGGCGCTGAAGCTGATCCAATTTTCAGCAGATTCTACAAGCCGGCGCGCCAGCACCGGATATTCCGAGAGAAGCTTCAGCGCCAGCCCCGGCCGGGACAAACGTTCTGTGAAATCGGCGAACCGCTCTGCGGGGGTGTTGCCCTGGAGCACTCCCTCAAGTCTGGCTACCTGTAACTCCAGCACCATGGTCTTGGCGACCATCCTCAGGAGACTTGCGGGCAGGTTGGCGAACATTGCGTCCACGGCGCGGGCTGGGTCAAAAGGCGCGGCAGGGTGCTCCTGCCTGATTCTGTCTACTCGTGCCTGTAACCGGCGCCGCGCATCGCTCATCAGCGGCCGAACCAGGTTCAAGAACCCGGCGTGCGGATGACTCGCAACGTCGCCCCAATGTGCAGGAGCGAGATCGGGTGAGATTGCCGGCGCGGAATAGGCGCGGGCCAGAATCTGCACCCACGCCGGAGCCGGACCGCTGCCGCCCAGTATTTCAGCCGGCGTCCCTAAAAGCCGCCTGAACTCCTCTTCCGTAAGGCCGTCCATGGCGAGCCGGTCAGCGAAGTACGAGCCTTTATCAAAGGGCGAACTGGCCCGCCACAAGGCAAGAATTTCCGCGGCAAGCTCAGCGTCGAATGTCTGGGCCGAGTTCGCGGTTTCCCGAAATGGGGAGAGGCGCTCGGCCAGCGACCATGCCCGCCGCCAGGAGGGATCCTCGAGAATTGATGCCGCGATGTTGGTGTCTGTTGAGAGCACAGGATGGGATGCTACAGCACGAGATTTTGCTTTTCGCGGGGCCCGCGGGGAGAGTCGCGGGCCCACAAAGATGCAAAACCTGAGTTATTCCGGGCAGACGTTCCGGGGGCAGCAAGCAGACGAGATACCGTCTGTTGTCAGCACCCGCAGGAGGCCCAGCCGTGGAATGTAAGCTCCGTGCATCCCAGTGCTGTCGTCAGCGGCAGGGAAAAACCCTCCTCTTCCAACATAAGCCCGCCCGCGAGTTTCAATTCATGGTCGCTCACCATGGCCGGCCCGGCGGGATGGTTCGGCAGGGCCTGCAGTTGCTGAGCAGAGAGACTGCGGCGATATCTGGGATCTTTCCAGGAGCGAACCACATCCAGGTTGGCCAAGGGAGCAGGCGTTTCTGTGGGGGTGTTGACAAGATTTTCCATTGAGATCTCCTTGCGATTTCTTAAAAGATTCTTAAGCCGATACATGTTCAGCCCGCCCATTGCGGCCGTCAAGCAGAAACCGGTTTCGGCACCACAGGCTTGCAGGTCTTGGTTCCATTTTGGAACTGCCTGAATGCGCTTAATCAATCCGCAAAATGCGCAAGCAACGCGAAGATTCCCCGGTCCGCCATTTCCGGGCGAGCTCGACGCCAGGCTGCGGGTGAGGACCGGCTTGCCAGCGGCTAGGTGCTATTGATCACCGCGCGGGGCAAGGCATTCGACAATCAAGGCAAGAACATCATGCTGGGCTTCTTCATTGACGTGACTCCTCCGGCGGAGGAAAAGCCCGTCAAGCCCGTTGCCTCACGCATCAGCAGGCGCCCGGCATCGTAATGCGTGCCAACACGCGGGGCTTCATGTCATGAAGGCACCCGCGCGGCGTGTGAGTTTTTACCGACGCCAGGCCTTTGGCGTTTTAGTGCGTCCCGGCAGGGCAGGAGGCGCCTAACCATTTGGAATCCATCTTTATTACGGAATGCATGGTGTGACCTCCCATGGTCGCGACGACATTCCCTGAGCTGGTGACATGTTCTGAGCTGTTGGCATGAACCAGCATATGCACGTCGCTCCTGGAGCTGCCGTCCGTGCAGGCCTCGCGTACCTCGAGTTCCGTACC
>DATIWA010000335.1:0-6793 GCA_035465515.1 Candidatus Limnocylindrales bacterium
TGTTCTCCGGCCCCGTCAAGTCCCGCAAAAACAGCTCGCTCTTGGACCAGCCCTCGTCCACTCTTACAAGCAACCACCTGGCGTCCTCGGAAATGCGCACGCTGGGCCAGTGCTCAGGAGCCAGGCCCTCTCCGAAAATGATCGGGTCGTTGAGCCCATCGGCATTGGCGCTGCTCCCGAGCGCGTGGAAGAAGACATGGCGGTTGTACATCTCCTGTCCCTGGGGAACATCGCCCGGCCGCGGATAGCGGGTGTAGTAAAAGCCGGAGCTGTCCGGCAGCCAGGCCACGCTGGCGGCGCGCGTGCGCCAGATTTTTTCCGGAAGCATTCTTCCGGTGTCTGTCTCAATGATCTCCAGGGTGCTGATTTCAGACCCGTTCGGTGAAGTGCCGTAGGCCACGAGCTTGCCGTCGTCCGACGGGTAGAACCAGTCCAGCGCGAGGTTGCCGTCCGGCGCCGTCGCATTGACGTCAATCAGGGCCCGGTCCTGCCCGTTGACTCCTTCGCGCACGTAAACCACCGGCTGGTTCTGCCGGCCGTCGCGCCGCGCATGAAAATAATATTTGCCGGCCACATGTGGCGGCTCCACGCGTCCCACCGTCAGCAATTCGTCAATTCGCTTGCGCAGCTTCTCTTTGTTCAGCCCGGGGATGCTGTTCAGGACGCTTTGCGTGTAGGCATTCTGTTCCGCCACAAAGCGCTGTGTCTCCGGCGAGCGGGCGTCTTCCAGCCAGCGATAGGGGTCCGCGATCTTGTGACCGTGATAGTCGTCGGTAACCGTCCGAATTTCTGCTCGTGGCGCTTTCATAGGGTCCGCGCTAACACATTAGCAGAATTTTGACTGACTCACGGGCGGCCGCCACCGCAACCGGAAGGGGCTGATCGCAATCTAAGCCGCGCGCAGGCGCTCTTGCTGTTCAGGACGGTCGCGTACCAGGTATTCGTTGGCCAGCGTGGAGATGATGGCCGCCGTGGGCACAGCCACCATGGCGCCCATTACGCCCGCGGCCTCGCCTCCAATCGCCAGCGCGACGATTACAGCTAACGCGGAAAGATGAACGGAGCTCTTCATGATTCGCGGCGTGAGATAGGCGTTCTCCACCTGCTGGTAAACCGCATAGAAGATCAGTACGCCGATGAATTTCGTGACCGAATCCAGCAACGCCACCAACCCGGCGAGTATCACCGTGACAATTGGGCCAAGCACCGGAACGAAATTTGCCAGCCCGGCGAAGACCGCCAGCACGAAGAAGTAACTGATCCCCAGCAGGCCGAAGACGATGGCGCTGCAAGTGCCCAGAATCAGCATCAAAATGGCCTGGCCCAGCAGCCACTTCTGGGCGCGCGCGGTGGCTCTGCGCAGCGTCTGTTCCAGCCGTCCCCGGTGTGGCCGGGGAACCATGGAGAGAAACCAGTGGAAACTGCGGGCCCCGTCAAGGATGAAATATGCGGTCAGCAGCGCCAGCGTAAGCATCGCGGTAAGACCGCCGGCCAGGCCCTTGAAGATGGCGAATACGCTTTGCGCCAGCTTGCCCGCGTAGCTCTCCAGATGCCCCAGTTGCAGCTTGCCGGCGATGGCGTCTCCAAACGGCAGTGCGCGCATTCTGTCCTGCAACTGGCCGATCCGCGATGGAAGGCTGGCTGCCAGGTCCTGCGAGTCATTCATGATTCGCGGCGCCGCAAAAACCAGAAATAGCGAGACCGCCACAGCCAGGACAAGCAACAGGATCAAAATCGCCGCTCCCTTGCCGGGCGACCATTTTACGATCCGGATCCTCTGGATATATTCGACGATTGGCGTGAAAATGACCGCGAAAATGATTGAGACATAGATCAGCAGGACGACCCGCCGGAGCAGATACATCAGGATCAGGAGGACCGCCAGGGCGAGCAGGAAAAGATTGGAACGTAATCGCTCGGACACATCGGGTTAGATGCAGCCACGCCGAACCCGGGCATTGCCCGGCGCCTATCGCGGCGCGCCACCCTGCTTCCATCACAGCCGGGTACTATTCGCTGGTGAAGTAATCCACCGCCACGGGGCTTTCGAAAAGAGAATAGTCGCGGGTCACAACGGCAATTCCGGTGTCGGTGACTACGTAGTTCCTTGCATCCTCTTCGGGATCAAAACCGATGATGGTGCCCTCGGGAATCTGGACGTCGCGATCAATAATGGCATTCCGGATGCGGCAATGACGGCCAATATTCACATGCGAGAAGATGATGCTGGCGTCCACCTCGGTATATGAGTTCACCCGCACATCCGGCGAAAGCACGCTATTGCGCACCACGCCGCCGGAAAGGATGCATCCGGGGCAGACGATGGAATCAATGGCCATGCCGGTCCGCCCGGGCTCGCCGAAGACGAACTTGGCCGGCGGGTACTGGCGCTGGTGCGTCCTGATCGGCCATTCGTTATCGTACAAGTTAAAGACCGGGCTTACCGCCACCAGGTCCATGTTGGCTTCGTAGTACGCCTCCAGCGTCCCCACATCGCGCCAGTAGAGCGCTTCCTTTTTGTTCTCGTCAATGAAGTTGAAGGAATAGAGCTTGTACTGGTCCAGAATCTTCGGCAGGATGTCCTTGCCGAAATCATGCGAGGAGTTCGGGTCTTCGGCATCTTTGAGCAGCACCGGCAGCAGCACGTCAGTATTGAAAAGGTACACTCCCATGGATCCGGAGACCATCTCCGGATGATAGGGAGAGCGCAGGCGGGTGGACTTGGGTTTTTCCTCAAAACCCACGATCCTGCCGTTCCGGTCAATGTCCACGACGCCAAAGCGGCTCGACTCGCTGGGATCAATCAGGATGGTTGCCAGGGTGACGTCCGCCCCGGCATCGTTGTGCTGGTCCAGCATCAGCTGGTAATTCATCTTATATATGTGGTCGCCGGAAAGAACCAGCACGTGCTTGGGCTGCTCGGAGCCGATGGAATAGATGTTCTGGTAAACCGCGTCCGCGGTCCCCAGGTACCAGTTCTCGCTCACCCGCTTCATGGGAGGCAGAATCTCGACAAAGTCGCCGAGTTCGCGCGCAACCACCGAACTCCAGCCTTCGCGAATATGACGGTTGAGGGAGAGAGCTTTGTATTGCGTAAGGATATAGACGCGGCGCAGGTCGGAATTGAGGCAGTTGGAGAGCGTTACGTCAATAATGCGGTAGCTCCCGCCGAACGTAACCGCTGGTTTCGCGCGGTCTCGCGTGAGAGGATACAGGCGCTCGCCGGCACCTCCGGCCAGCAATACTCCCAGGGTATCTTTCATAAAACGGACTCCGCAGCGTCAGTTCCGATCAGGTTGTTGATCTTAATGTCCGTTGATTCAATACATCGCAGCAGACTTTCAATGCTAACAGAAAAGAAAATTCCCGGCGCTGATACCCGGCGCAGGGAATGCAGGGGTTCCGTATTGTCAGGCGGCGTCATCCACTCTGATTCGCAACGACTTAAGAAAGCGCACATCGTGGGCAGTAATGGCAAATTCCGGGTCTAAATTCTTGCGCCGCGTTCCTACCAGCTCCGGCGAAGAGCGGGGCGTCTCGTCATCACGATGGTTAAAACCGATGGTGGCCTCGAGCACCAGAAAGATGTCGTATCCTTCCTCCTTGATCTTCGCGATCACCTGCGCGATCTGGTCCGATTCGGAAAGCGAGCCATTGATCGCGTCACCCAGCTCTTTCATCAATCGTTTCAATCGGGTATTCACGGGCTTTTCCTTCCCATGCCTTTTAAGATGCGGTAGGGGGCCTGCCTGTTTTATTGTTTCAGGCGGGTTCTCTCGTTTTTCGGGCTACAATAGCGCAAATGCCGCAGATTTCCGCCGCCAAAAGCCCAGTCCGGAAGAAAGACCGCCTGCTCGGCGCCTTCTTTGCCGGGGGCAAGACCATGCTCCTTTCCTTTGCACGGACTTTTTACGTCCTTTGGCTCCAGGCAACAGGACTGTTCTTTATCGTATTCACCGTGATGGGCTCGGCGGCCCTGATTCGCCAGTACGGGGCTGACCACTTTGCTGACCGGCACCGCTTCTGGATCACTCTCGGGTTCACCGTGGTTTCTGCGTGGTTTACACTGATTTCATTCAACCGGGCGAAAAAGACATCGCGCCGCCGTTAGAACTCAGGCAGGGCATTGCAACGCTGGACCCAAATCGGGAAAGACGCTGGCGCTCTTCCAGGCATCAAATCTGAGATGCCGCTCTGAAAAACCATATTCCATGGGTAACGATTTAAAACTCGAGTCCGAAGCCGGACAGTTAAAGACGGTTGAAGCCCATCCCCTCTACACTCCCGCCGACCTCCAGGGCTGGGACTACGACCGTGACGCCGGCTATCCCGGCGAGTTTCCCTTCACCCGGGGCGTTCAGCCCACCATGTACCGCGGGAGGCTCTGGACCATGCGGCAATACGCCGGCATGGGCGATGCCGAAGAATCCAATAAACGCTACAAATACCTTCTGGCCCACGGCACCACCGGGCTTTCCGTGGCATTCGATCTCCCCACGCAGATCGGCTTGGATTCAGACCACCCCATGGCCATGGGCGAAGTCGGCAAGGTGGGCGTGGCCATCGATTCCATGGAAGACATGGAACGCCTGTTTGCCGGCATCAACCTGGAGAAAATCTCCACGTCCATGACCATTAACGCCACGGCGTCCATTCTGCTGGCGCTTTATATCGCGGTCGCCAAAAGGTCCGGGGCCGATATTCGAAAAATAAGCGGGACCGTGCAGAATGATGTGCTCAAGGAATACATTGCCCGCGGGACTTATATATATCCACCCAAGCAGGCCATGCGGATCATCACTGACATGTTTGCCTATGCCAATGAGCACGTGCCTGAGTGGAACACGATTTCGATTTCCGGCTACCATATGCGCGAAGCCGGATGCACCGCGGTGCAGGAAGTGGCCTTCACCCTGGCCAACGCCATCGCTTACGTCCAGGCGGCAATCGCTGCCGGGTTGAATGTGGACAAGTTCGCCCCCCGGCTGTCCTTCTTTTTTAACGCGCACAATAATTTCCTGGAAGAAGTGGCCAAATTCCGCGCCGCGCGCCGCATGTGGGCGCGTCTGATGAGAGACCGGTTCGGAGCAACGAATCCGCGCTCCATGATGCTGCGTTTTCACACGCAAACCGCCGGTTCCACCCTCACGGCGCAGCAGCCGGAGAACAACATCGTGCGTACCGCCCTCCAGGCGCTGGCGGCCGTGCTGGGCGGCACACAGTCGCTGCACACCAATTCCTTTGACGAAGCCCTGGGGCTGCCCACGGAGGATTCCGCGCGCATCGCCCTGCGTACCCAGCAGATCGTGGGCTATGAGACCGGCGCAGCCAATACTGTTGATCCCCTGGCCGGTTCTTACTACATGGAATCTCTCACCAGCGAGATCGAGCAGCGCGCTTCAGCGTATATCGAAAAGATTGACGCCATGGGCGGGACGTTGAAAGCCATTGAGCAAGGCTACATCCAGCAGGAGATCCAGAACGCTGCTTACGATTTTCAGCAGGCGGTGGACCGGCTGGAACAGGTCGTGGTTGGCGTCAACCGGTTCCAGGCTGAGGATGGAAGGCCCGTGCCCATCCAGCGTATTGACGAAGCCCTGGAGCGCAAGCAGGTGGAGCGCGTTCGCGCCCTGCGCGCCCGTCGCGACCAGCCAGTCTGGCAAGACGCCATGGCCCGGGTCGAAGAGGCCGCCCGTTCCGGCGCCAATCTGATGCCCCACATGATTCACGCCGTGGAAAGCTATGCCACGGTCGGCGAGATCTCTGACGCTCTGCGCCGGGTCTTCGGCGAATACCAGGAAACCATCGTGATTTGACGCTCCGCCGCCGAAAATACAGGGAATCCAGTCCTGAATGGGGTTGAAGACTCGCCCCAGCCATGCCTTTTTCCGAAAGTCTGGAGGCAAGCGCCATCTCCAGCGATCACCTTATGTTTCCTTAGCTGCTGTTTACTTTCTCCGTAAGTCCATGAACCTTAGAGGGCAAACCGCTGATTGACAATTTATGTCACCCGGACCACAATCGCGGTGCTCACGTTTTTCCTTTCCCGAGCAGGCTGTCCCCCCGGCCATTCGGAAAGCGCGCTTGAGTCAGTTTCAAATTCCAGTACCAGCGGGAAGACTATGTCTCAAAGGCTCGGCGATCTTCTGGTTAGAGAGAAGATCATTACTCCGGAGCAGCTCGACAAGGCCCTCCGGGCGCAGCGCGAAACCGGACCCACCGCCCGGCTGGGTTCAACGCTGGTGCAGTTGGGCTTCATCAGCGACGAAGAGGTCACGAACTTTCTTTCCCGGCAGTACGGCGTGCCCGCCATCAACCTGCAGTACTTTGAAATTGACCCGTCAGTCGTCAAGCTGATTCCTGAAGATACCGCCAAGCGCTACCAGATCCTGCCCCTCAGCCGTGTGGGCGCCTCGCTCACCATTGCCATGGTGGACCCGACGAACGTCTTCGCCATGGACGATATCAAGTTCATGACCGGCTTCAACATCGAGCCCGTGGTGGCTTCCGAGTCGGCAATCATGGATGCCATCATGAAGGCCTACGGCTCCTCCGGAAACAACGATAATGTGGACGAGCTGCTGGCCGCCATGGGCGAAGAGGCCGATGTCGAACTCCAGGCCGAGCAGGAGGAGATGGACCTCAGCGAGCTGGAGAAATCCGCCGACGAGGCCCCCATTGTCAAGCTGGTAAACATCATCCTGAGCGATGCCTTGAAGAAGGGCGCCAGCGACATTCACATCGAGCCTTACGAAAAAGAATACCGCGTGCGCTTCCGCATTGACGGCGTGTT
>DATIWA010000336.1:0-3992 GCA_035465515.1 Candidatus Limnocylindrales bacterium
GAGGCGATGTCGCGCTGGGCGAAGGACCACCAGCGCTAAAGCGCTGTCAATTAAGAACGCTTTCGCGGCGCTGAAGCGCCGCTCTTCCACCCCGCGGACGCAGAGAAGAACCCGGTTGGCCGCCGACGCGGCAGATCGGCGCAGAGGAAACAACGTGCAACGGCAAAAAAGGCCGGCTTCGCCAGTAGCGGAGCCGGCCTGGAAGGCCGGGGCTTGGTCATTCCCGCCAAAAAGGGCAGGAACAGGGTTGCGCTAGGCCGCGGCGGCTACTTCGGCGGTAATTCCAATGTTGACCTTCACGGAGGCATAGCCCGGGGCGGTGACGGCCACCGTGGGCGGCACTTCCTCCACATCCCAGGTACGCGTCTTGGGATCATAGACGCGAACGGTCCGCAGGATGAAGGTGTAGGTGAAGGGGACGTTGCTCTGCGCCACCTGGACACCGTTGACCAGTACCGCTGCGTTGACCAGTTGATGGGAATCGGCATCCTGCACCTGCACGGTGTAGCTCCTGGACTGGCCCAGGACCGCGGGGAAGGGCTGGATGGATGCCGTGAGCGTGGGCAGATGCACGGCGTAGTCAATTGCCGGGGTGAAGTCACCGAACCATGTGATGCCTTCCTGCACCATGCGCCACTGGAAGGGCCGCGTTCCGGCCGCGAGGGGCGCGGTGATATTGAAATTGAAAACGGCCGAGGCAGTGGGAGGAACAATCTGCGGCACATTGACCCTGTTGAGGCCCCACACGGTGTTGTCCTGCGGGTCCTGCGAGCCGAGCCGCTGCGGATTGGAGCCGGCAAAGGTCCAGGTGGTGATCCCGGTGTTCCGCATGGTGATGCTCACGGGATAAGACCTGCCGGCCGCCAGCGGAGAGGACGGAACAGACTGGCTGACGCAAACGGCGCGCTGCCAGGGCGCCACCGCCCGATAGTCGTCCAGGTGGAAGAAGCAGTTGAGTCCGGAGTAGTCGCTCTGCACCGCGGTGGTGTGGTCGGGATCGGCGATGCTCAAGCGGATGGTCCGGTCATCGCGGAGCGGGCGGTTGCAATCGTAGACGTGCAGAGTGAGGTCTGTGCCAATCAGGTCATAGCCGAACACCAGCACGACGTGGTTGTGGCCCAGATCAATGGGATTGAGGGATTTGATCAGCACCAGGCCGATGGGAGAAGGGTGACCGCTGTCTATGTCCGCCTTGATCTTGGGCCACGCGTCATTAATCATCACCCAGGCGCGTCCGTGCGGCGCAAGGCCGATCTTGCTCAGGTCGGTTTCATGGTCAGGCAGGGCCGGGTCCATCAGCGCGTAATAGGTTGTGACGGCGGCCGGAGACATAGAGTCAAGGAAACGGCCGACGGTAAACTGGCAGATGGGATCGCTGGTGTTGTCAGGCGGAGTGTTCTGGGTCGGCGGCAGCGCCCGTGATTCAAACAGGTCGCGGGCGACGTAAGCCATGCCGCCGCACACACCCATGGCGGTATCGCCGATGTTGATGGTGCCAAACGGTGTAGGGATGGTGATCAGCGGAAGATGCGGCCAAGAATTGCCGAATTTGAAGGCGGTAGTGGTGGGCAGAAAACCTGGAACGTACGTCATGGTAAATACATCCTCGCTTTTGAAATTTGAGAAGGGAATCAGCTCTCAGACCAGAGCTCGAACCAGGACGAAGACTGGGTTCTCCGAAGTGGGAGCCAGATCAGAACGTCACTGACTAACTTCACCTGACTATTAGTTGGCCGCCGGCATCAAACCGTTTCCGTGGCGACAGAGCATCTGTGATCATTTCGCCACCGGCAGGGCGCTGCGGCGCCAGGACCACGCCCCCTCTCGCCAAGATTTACCGACAGGAAACTTAACACCAGAGGACGCAGAGAAAGCCATTAGCCCGGCGCTCAAGCGCTGTCAATTAAGAACGCTATCGCGGCGCTCAAGCGCCCGGCTTTTGCCCCAGCAAGCGATAGATCACACGCGAATGGGAGCACTGCGCTTGCACCCGCCTTTCATCCCGGCGGCAAAGCGTTTCGCCAAAAAAAGTACCAACGTAATTGCCGAGCTGCACGGAGTTCTTGCCGCGTCCGCGGAGCGTGGCTAGAATCGCGTTCTCGCTAGACACTGGCTTGGATCAACTGCAACACCACCTATCCTCGGCAAGTGAACGGCTTTCCTGAACCGCTGTGCATCGTCGCGATGCCTGGGGTCTCACAAATTTTTTTAGGAGACAAGTCTGTATGAACAACAGGCAGAGGATTTCTGCGTTCTGCGGCGGCACACTGGTGCTGCTGATTCTGGTTTTTAGCTGCTTCCAATTTGTTCCCGCGGTTTCCGTGCACGCCGCCGGACCGGCGCCGGCCGGCCCGTCGCTGGCTCCGCAACCGGTGAACCTGCCCAGCCAGCCGCCGACTTCAGCGGGAAGCTTTCCGGTGACGTCGGCCACGGTGGATGGCTGGGTCAGCGGCAATGACCAGACCTCCATGCGCGCCCACGGATGGGCGCTGTGGCAGGGCATTACGTCCATTACACCAGGCTCGCAGGGATGGCCGGTGTTCGATACCTGGTACACGGACACGGAAGTTGAGGCGGGCCGCCCCTCGTCGCCGAAGAGCGCCCTGTTCCGGGCCACGCGCGCCACGGGACGTCCGACGCACCACTTTGAAGGCTTTGAGCAGTTCCACCATGCCAAAGTGGCGGGCACAAGGTCTGTGCTGAGCGCCCGGGCCAAGGCCCCGGCGAAAGGCGGGCTCCAGGTGATCGGCTTCAACAAGTTTGACAGCGATTACGCAAACTTTGTCTGGAGCAACAACTACAACACGGCCACCGGGCTGTGGAACGTGCAGAACTCATGGCCGGTGGGCACGCCGGCGGCGCAGCGGGCGATCACACCGTTTGTGAATACGGCAATCAGCCTGAAGCCGGTGTACCAGGTGGTGAACGGCCCCCGGCACAAGGGCGGCGCCACCGTACTGCCCTACTGGCTGGGCGACCTTACCACCGGCCCTTCCAACAGCAGCAACCAGGCCAACCCGACCTTTGACACCTGGAACCAGTGCGTGGTGGTTTACACCACGCCGCGGCCGCCGACCTCGCAGATTGTCCGGACGTGCGCGAACGGCAAGCCGGCGAGCGGATTTGTCAGCGTGAAGGAATTCTTCAATTTCGCCCTGACCGCGGACGAAGCCAAGAGCGTTTGCACGACCCAGCCGGACGTGCAGCCGTGCCAGGTGCAGGCAGGCGACTACGCCATCCTGGTTGCCATGCACATGAGCACCCGCGAGAACGCCAACTGGACGTGGCAGACGTTCTGGTGGAATTACAAGCAGCCGTTCCCGTACGGCGCGCCGCCGGCGAGCATTGCCAAACCATTCAACAACTACGCCATGTGCACGGCCTATTCCATGACCAGCAACCCGCCCAACAGCCTGAGCGGGCAGAATGTGCTCTGCTACAACCCGTACCTGGAAACCGGACTGCCGGGCGTGGTGGGCACGCAGTCCAACTGCATGTCCTGCCACAACACGGCCGGATATGGCAACAACCCCAACAACCCGCCGGTCACGAACACGCAGTACGTGCAGCCGACGCCGAATTATCCCAGCTTCCTCAACATGAGCAATTACATCTCGCCCACCGACCCGAACGACGCCAACTACTATTACGCCTGCAACACCAAGACCGACTTTTCCTGGTTCCTTGCCGGTCTGGTGGCGCCTGGGACAGGGTCGCCCACGCAGAATACGGCCTGCACGAATCCCGCGGGCTCGCCGCCTTCGGCAGGGGTGAAGGGAAAACCAAAGACACACACGCACAAGCCCGGGAAGAAATCATAAATCCGTTGGTGCGCGTGTAAAGGCAGTGAAACCCCGTCCCGGTTATCCGGGGCGGGGTTTTCTTCTGGACAATCGCCAGGACTGTACGAATTCCTGATTGCCGGGGCGAAGAAAAAGAGGTACTCTGGTTTGATTTGCGTTTGGCCGAAATATGTCTTCAGCTACGGCCGG
>DATIWA010000337.1:0-1807 GCA_035465515.1 Candidatus Limnocylindrales bacterium
CTTGCCGAATTTCTGCGCCATGTTGTTCATGAAGTAGGTGAGCAGAAGCGGAATTTCTTCGCGCCGCTCGCGCAGCGGAGGCACCGTCATGGTAAACGCGTTCAGCCGGTAATAGAGGTCTTCACGCAACCGCTTCTCGGCGATCGCCTTCTGGACGTCAATGTTGGTCGCGGCCAGGATTCTCGCATCGGCCGTGAGGTTGGCGCGACCGCCCAGGCGGCAGAAGGTGCCGTCCTGAAGCACGTGCAGCATCTTCGCCTGCAGGGCCGCGCTCATTTCACCGATTTCATCCAGCAGGATGGTGCCTTTTTGCGCCAGTTCGAACTTACCGGGCTTTGGCTTGTTGGCCCCGGTGAATGCCCCCGCCTCATAGCCGAAGAGTTCGCTTTCCAGCAGTTCCGCCGGCAGCGCGGCGCAATTCACCTTAAGCATGGGACGGTGTGCGCGGATTGACATCTTGTGGATCAGGCGCGCCAGAATCTCCTTGCCCACTCCGCTCTCTCCCAGCAGGAGCACCGGAACATCAACCTTCGCGATCAGGGCCACCTGCGCGCGAAGCTGCTTCATCACCGGGCTGGCGGCCAGGAAAAACAGGTCGTCATCGAGGTTCTCTACCACCTCGGTGCCCTTCACCGTGTACCTTGTCGCCTGCGGACTGTTGCCGGCTGAACTGTGTTCCAGAGCGCGACGCACCGCCCCCTGTAATTGCGGAGGCTGAAAAGGCTTGGTCAGGTAGTCGGAAGCGCCCAGCTTGATCGCCTGTACGACCTTGCTGGTGTCATTCATGCAGGACATCATTACCACTTTCTGTTCCGGACGGATTTTCTTGCAGTTCTCCAGCGTCTGCAATCCATCCATGCCAGGCAGCACAAGGTCCAGGACGATCAGGTTGGGGGCAGGACCGTTGTGCATGCGCTGCACGGCCTCTTCCCCGCTGGTAGCGGTTTCCACGTGATAGTTTTCGATCTCAAGCAGGGTCTTGGTGTAACGCAAAACACTCGGCTCATCGTCAACGAGTAAGATATGCGGCGCGCTCATCTGTGCAGGCTCTCCTACCTTATTTGGGAAAACAGCAGGGAAAACTTGCTTCCCTTGCCCAGTTCACTTTCCACCCAGATCATTCCCCCGTGGGCTTCCACTAAGCGCCGGGCTATGGCCAGTCCGAGTCCGGTGCCGCGAGGGGAACTGCCTGGTAATTGCACGAAGTCCCAGAAGATATCTTCGTGGTGTTCGGCCGGGATACCCGGACCGCTGTCGCTTACATCAATGCGGACCGCATTTTCAATTTTGCGGTTCTCCTTCCGTTCCATATTGAACAAAAATTCCGACTGAGCTTTGCGCCGCTCCCAGAAGCATGGCGTTGCGCTGACCGTTACGGTCCCCCCGGCGGGCGTAAATTTCAGCGCATTCTCAATCAGGTTGGAAACAATATGCTGCAACTGCAGAGATTCAACGGCCACCTTCGCCGTGTTCGCGGCCGGATGGAATTCATAGAGCAGCTGTTTTTGCCTGGCGGCCGGGACCCAGTAATTCCAGATTTCGCGCAGATGATGGCTGACGTCAGCCGGTTCAATCTCCGGCGTGCTTGCCGGGAGTGCTTTGCCGGCCCTGAGTTCGCAAAGAAGCAAGAGGTCCTGGATCAGCTTCTGGAGCCGCTCCGCGCTTTCCTGCATTTCCCCAAGCACCTGCTTCTGCCGCTCATTGACCGCACCCAGACGCCCGGTGCGCAGCAGGTCGGTATACCCTAGCATGACGACCAGAGGAGTCTTGAATTCATGGGCCGCGGAAACCAGCGGAAAAAATCCCG
>DATIWA010000338.1:0-5086 GCA_035465515.1 Candidatus Limnocylindrales bacterium
AGTGATTGACTTCACTGATCACAAACCCATTCGTTACGGCGGAATCGGGCTCTCCACCACATGGGAAGCCGAGGCATGGTTCGACAATGTGATCGTAAGCCGGGTCGGCAACGATCGCTGACGCATTCGGTGGACAGCAGCCTTCTCAGGCCAGCGTGTGCCTGTCGAAATTTCCGGGCGGCGGCCCACACGCGTGTCTCGAATCGGCCCTGGTTCTGCGCATGGTCGCAACCGTCAGCCCGAACGAGCCGGCCCTGAAGTCCCCGGGGAAGGACGGGGCCGGCTCTGCCTGTCCATCGGCGGCAAATAGTTGGCCGTTTGCATCCAGTTGTCTCTGATATCGTCGAAAATATATGCCGCTCCCGCGCCCGCCTCATTGCCATTCGGCATTAAGGCGCTGACAGTCTTGTACCGCCCAGCCAGCCGCGCCGCCCCCTCGCGAAAAAAAAGAAAAAGCCTTGCGCAGTCTTGCATCGCGCAAGGCGAGCTGATAAACTAACTAACCAGTTAGTTAATTAATCCGACGGCGTCTTTCCAGCGCGACTTAGCCTCGGAAAGAGCGTGACCCAGACTCGGAAAGAGAATGAACCTTGCTACGTTCATGCAAGCATCTAAAGACGGGAAACCGTGAGAGACGATTGAGATGATGAGGACGCAGGCAACGATCTGCCTGGGGTTTTTGTTATTGAGTGCGGGTTTTTTAAGGTCGCAGGTTCCGGGCCAGCCCGTGGGCAGCCAGCCCCGGTTGCAGGAGCAAGCGCAGCAGCCACAGACGACCTTCCCGCTTCCATCGGCAGAGATATTCAACGGCAGCGCCCAGGTGGAGAAGCCCGTCCCTGGAGTGGTCCAGCTTTCCATTCTTGACGCCATTGACCGGGGCATCCGCCACAATCTTGGACTGTTGCTGTCCCAGCAGCAGACGGAGGCGGCGCGCGCGCAATATCGCCGCAACCTCAGCGAACTGCTGCCCAACTTCTCCGCCCGCGGCACTGATTCCATACAGCAGATCAACCTGGCCGCGTTTGGCATTCCGCTGCCGGCCAACCTGAGTTCGCCGGTCATCGGCCCGTTCAACGTTCTTGACGCCCGCGGCGCGCTCTCCCAGACGCTTCTGGACTTCAGCGCCCTGAACCACATGCGCCAGGCTGCCGAAAACGAGAGGGCGGCGCGCTTCACCATGCAGGACGCGCGTGAGCTGGTGGTGCTGGTGGTGGGCAACCAGTATCTGCTGACCCTGGCCGCCACGGCGCGCCTGGAAACCGCCCAGGCGCAACTGAACACGGCGCAGACCATCTTCCGTCTCACCCAGGACCAGAAGAACGCCGGCACGGCCGCGGGCATTGACGTGCTTCGCGCCCAGGTGCAGATGCAGACCCAGCAGCAGCGCGTGCTGGCGGCGCAAAACCAGTTCGAGCAACAGAAGATGTCGCTGGCCCGCATCATCGGCTTCCCGGTCTCCCAGCAGTTCAACCTCACCGACAAAGTGCCCTACGCTCCGCTGCCGCCCATGGATTTCGAGCAGTCCCTGGCCAGCGCCTACCGGCAGCGCCCGGAATACCTGGCCGCGCAGTCGCGCGAACGCGCCGCCGAGCTTGCCGTAAAAGCCGCCCGCGGCGAGGGGCTGCCCACGGCGCAGCTCAATGGCGACATCGGGTTCCTGGGACAGAACATACATACAATGGAGAACACCTATACGGTGGCCGCGGGCATTCATATTCCGATTTTTGAAGGCGGCCGCGTGCAGGCCGACGTGGCGCGCGCGCAATCCGACCTGAAGCAGGCGCAGTTCCAGCTTGAAGACCTGCATAATCGCGTGGAACAGGAAGTGCGCGCGGCATTGCTGGACGTGAAGACTTCAGACCAGCAGGTGACGGTGGCGCAGCAGTCCATTGATCTGGCCGAAGAGGAACTCAAGCAGGCGCAGGACCGTTTCACTGCCGGCGTCTCCGGCAGCCTGGAAGTAACGCAGGCGCAGGAGAGCGTGGCCCTTGCGCACGATACGTACATCCAGGCCCTGTATGTGAACAACGTGGCCAAACTCACGCTGGCCCGCGCGCTGGGCGTGGCCGAGCGGCAGACCAAAGCATTCCTGGGAGGGAAATAAAAGTGGCTGAGCCGATCAAAGTCTCGCCGACCTACGAAGAGGAAGAGGAAACCCGGCCTCAGCCGGTGAGCGACAGCGAGGATCCGCAGAGAGGCGAGCGCCGGTCGCTGCGCGAGCGCCGCACCGGGTTCTTCCGCGAGCATCCTCGCGCCAAGTGGGTGCTGCTGGTGCTGGCCATCGCTCTGCTGGCCGCAGGCATTTTCGTCTGGCATTACTATTCCATTCGCGAATCCACGGACGACGCGCAGATTGACGGCCACATTGATCCCATCAGCGCCCGCGTGGGCGGCACCGTGCTTCACGTGTATTACGAAGACAACCAGCAGGTGAAGGCCGGCGATCTTCTGGTGGAACTCGATCCCAGCGACTATCAGCTTGCGGTGCAGCGCGCCAAGGCCGATCTGGCCAACGCGGAAGCCAACGCCGTTGCCGCCAACGTGGGCGTGCCGCTCACCACCACCACCAGTTCCAACCAGCTTGTTGCCGCCGACGCGGCCGTCAATTCGGCGAATCATGAAATCGCGGCAGCGCAGGCGCGCGTGCAGGAAGCCCAGGCCAATTACACCAGGGCCGCAGCCGACCTCAAGCGCATGGGACAACTGGTGCAGAAGGACGAAGTCTCACGCCAGCAATATGACGCCGCCGTGGCCGCGGCCGCCGGTTCCAAAGCGAGCCTGGAAGCCGCCAACGCCGCCGTGGCCAACGCCCAGGCCCACGCCGCCCAGGCCCGCGCCCAGGCCGATGCGGCCCACACCGTTCCCGAGCAGATCAAAGTAACGCGCGCCAAGGCCGGCGCCGCACAGGCCGAAGTGGAACATGATCGCGCCGCGCTGGCCCAGGCCGAACTGAACCTGCAATACACAAAGATCGTGGCACCGGTGGACGGAGTCCTGAGCAAGCGCAATGTCGAACCCGGGCAGGTCGTTCAGGCCGGACAGCCCCTGTTCTCCATCGTCAATCTCGATGACATCTGGGTCACCGCCAACTTCAAGGAAACGCAGCTCAGGGACATGCATCCCGGACAGAAGGCGGAAATCGGCATTGATGCTTACGGCCATGAGGTCAAAGGCACGGTGGAATCCATTGCCGGCGCTTCCGGCGCGCGCTTCAGCCTGTTGCCGCCGGAGAACGCGACCGGCAACTATGTCAAAGTTGTGCAGCGCATTCCGGTCCGCATCCACATTGACAAGGGCCAGGACCCCAACCACACCCTGCGTCCGGGCATGTCGGTTGAGCCCACGGTTTTCGTGAAGTAAGGACCTGATGCCGGAATCGCGCAGCGAACTTGTCATCAATCCGTGGATCATCGCTGTCTCGGTGATGCTTGGCACCTTCATGGAGGTGCTGGACACCACCGTGGTCAACGTGTCGCTGCCGCACATCGCCGGCAATCTTTCCGCCTCCACCGATGAAGCCACCTGGGTGCTCACGTCGTACCTGGTGTCGAACGCCATCGTCCTGCCGCTCACCGGATGGCTGGCCCGCACCTTCGGCCGGCGCAACATTCTGCTGGCCTCGGTTGGCGGCTTCACGGCATTCTCCTTCCTCTGCGGCATCGCTCCCAACCTGCCCGCTCTGATCATCTTCCGCATTCTCCAGGGCGCAACCGGCGGGGGCCTTCAGCCCCTCTCCCAGGCCATCATGATGGAAGCCTTTCCTCCCGCGCAGCGCGGCAAGGCCATGGCATTCTGGGCGCTGGGCATTGTGGTGGCGCCCATGCTCGGCCCCGTGCTCGGCGGCTGGATCACGGACAGTTATAGCTGGCGCTGGCTCTTCTACATCAATATTCCCGTCGGCATCGCCGCCGTGGCCATGACGCTGCTTTTCATCCACGATCCGCCGTACCTGCGCAGCCGCGAAGGCCGCGTGGACTACTGGGGCATCGGCCTGCTGGCCATCGGTATCGGCTGCCTCCAGATCATGCTCGATAAGGGCCAGGAAGAAGACTGGTTCAGCTCGCACTTCATCCTCTGGCTGTTCGTCATCTGCGTGGCCGGCCTCACGTTCTTTGTGGTTCGCGAACTCATGACGCGCAATCCCGTGGTGCATCTCTCGGTCTTCAAGAATGGCACCTACGCCACCGGTGTCTTCCTCATGACGGTGCTGGGCTTCGTGCTTTACGGCAGCACCGTGCTGCTGCCCTTGTGGCTGCAAACGCTCATGGGATATTCGGCCTTGCAGGCGGGCATCGCCATGCTGCCGCGCGGGCTGGGCTCGTTTCTCTTCATGCCCATCGTCGGCATACTCATGGGCAAGGTGGAGCCGCGCAAGCTGCTCGGCGCCGGGCTGATCGTCGCCGGCTACAGCCTGTACGCGCTCTCGCGCCTGAACCTGAACGCCGGATACTGGGAGATCTTCTGGCCGCAGCTGATCCAGGGCATGTCCATGGGCCTGCTCTTTGTGCCTCTCACCACCATCACCAATGACCCGATTCCCAGGGAAGAGATGGGCAACGCCACCAGCCTCTTCAACCTCATGCGCAACATCGGGGCCAGCATCGGGATCGCCAGCGTGACCACGCTGGTTGCGCGCCACAGCCAGGCGCACACCAACGAACTGGGCCGCTTCATCAACCAGTTCAACCTGGCCGCCCAGTCCATATACAGGGCCATGGTGGCGGGCTTCATGAGCAAAGGCATGGACCAGGCCACCGCCAGCAAGCAGGCCTATGCCGGTTTGTGGGGCATGGTCCAGCAGCAGGCCGCCATGATGAGCTACCTTGATGCGTTCTTTCTGCTGTCCGTCATGTTCATCTGCTGCGTGCCTCTCATCTTCCTGATGCGTAAACCGACAAAGCAGGGTGGCGGCCCGGGCATGGCTCACTGATTGGGCAAGCGCAACAAGGCCGGCCTGGAGACCTTCTGAACAGCCGGCAACATGGATATGTCTAAGCCTCTATAGTCTACAGGCAGCTATACAAAACCATAGATAGATTCAACTTATACAAGATCACTAATAGCTTTTAGACATAGAAAAGAAAAT
>DATIWA010000339.1:0-1732 GCA_035465515.1 Candidatus Limnocylindrales bacterium
AAAACTGGGATTGATGCTGGCTATTTCCGCCATTGTCGCGTTGCTCGGCGGCGGCTGGATGTGGAGCCGGACCCCGGACTACAAAGTGCTGTTCAGCAATGTTTCCGACCGCGATGGCGGTGCGATCATCGCTTCGCTGCAGCAAATGAACGTTCCCTACAAGTTTGTGGAAGGCGGGGGCGCCATCCTGGTTCCGGCCAGCGAGGTGCATGATGCCCGTCTGAAGCTGGCTTCGCAGGGGCTGCCCAAGGGTGGACTGGTGGGGTTCGAACTGATGGAAAACCAGAAATTCGGGACGAGCCAGTTTCTCGAACAAGTCAATTTCCAGCGCGCGCTGGAAGGCGAGCTGGCCCGCTCGGTCCAGTCCCTGGCTGCCGTCAGCAGCGCGCGGGTTCACCTCGCCATGGCAAAGCAATCGGTGTTCATGCGCGAGCAACAGAAACCAAGTGCTTCCGTACTGGTAAATCTTTATCCAGGGCGCACCCTCGATCCGCAGCAGGTGAACGCTGTCATGCATCTGGTTTCCAGCAGCGTCCCGAACTTGCCGATCAAAAATGTCACTGTCGTGGATCAGAACGGCGCCCTCCTGAGCAAGCTGGATGAGTCGAACCCATCCACCGGTCTCGACCCAAATCAGCTGAAATACCTGCACGACCTGGAGCAAAGCTACGTAAAGCGCATCGAGGCGATCCTGATTCCCATCGTGGGGCTGGAAAACGTGCGGGCGCAGGTGACGGCGGACGTGGATTTTGCTCACACCGAGCAATTGGCGGAACTGTACAAGCCCAATCAGGATCCGGCGAACTCGACCCTACGCAGCCGTCAGACTTCCGAATCGACGACCGTGGCGGGACAGGTTGACGGCGGCGTGCCCGGCGCGCTTTCCAATCAGCCTCCGAGTCCCGCAACCGCACCGATCACCACCGCGGCTGCCAAGTCCGCCAACGGCCCTCAGTCCGGCGCGGCCGGCACCGCCCCCGCAGGCGGGCAGAGCACCCTCGCGCCTGTCAATTCGCGCAAGGATGCAACGACCAACTACGAGGTGGATAAAACGATCCAGCACGTGCGCAAGCCCGTGGGGGGAATTAAGCGCCTATCGGCTGCCGTGGTCGTCAACTACCGCCGCGTCACGGATGAAAAAGGAGACGTGACCACCCAGCCTCTGAATGAAACGGAGAAGGCGCAAATCACCGATCTGGTGAAGGATGCCATGGGATTCAACAAGGAGCGCGGAGATACGCTGAGCGTAGCCAACAGCCCCTTCACCGACCCGGAGCGGGAAGAGGTGCCGGAACTGCCGCTGTGGAAGCAACCTGAAGTCATCGATCTTGCCATGCAGGGCGGAAAGCTTCTGCTGATCGGATCGCTCATCCTGTACCTGGTCCTGGGCGTGCTTCGCCCCGCGCTGCGGCGCATGAGCCAGCCGGCAGACCAGCCGGTTCCGGCGCTGGCGGAAGAGGGAGAGAAGGAGGACGAAGCCGTTTCACTGACGGACGAATTCAGGCAGACCCAGCTTTCCCGGAATGAACAAAACCTGATGCTGGCGCGCCAGCTGGCGAAAGATGATCCGAAAGTCGTGGCGGGCGTGGTCAAACAATGGGTAACCAGCCATGAATGAAGAAGGCATACAGAAAAGCGCCATCCTGCTCCTGTCACTGGGGGAAGATGAGGCGGTGGAAGTTCTCAAGCATCTCAGCCCGCGCGAGGTGCAAAAGGTGGGCACCGCCATGGC
>DATIWA010000340.1:0-2452 GCA_035465515.1 Candidatus Limnocylindrales bacterium
GGCCGCCGACGCCGGGTATGACCGCGCCCTCGATATAGTCCACCGGATAGGCGCAGCGGGTGTTCTCGGTGCGGCTGTCATCGCTGTAATCGGGGACATGCGTGTCGGGATCGAGGGTCACATTTTCCAGCACGGAGCCAAAGCGGATCGCGTTCCAGATCTGCGGTTCGTTCTGCTGGGAAAGGTTGATGCACTTGGCGTAACAACCGCCCTCAAAGTTGAAGATTCCGGCAGGGCTCCAGCCGTGTTCGTCGTCGCCGATCAGCAGACGCTCGGGGTCGGCGGAAAGGGTGGTCTTCCCGGTTCCGGAAAGGCCGAAGAAGAGCGCTGTCTCGCCGTTTTTTCCCACGTTGGCCGAGCAGTGCATGGGAAAAACATTGTTCTGCGGCAGCAGGAAATTCATGACCCCAAAAATTGACTTCTTCATCTCGCCGGCATATCTGGTCCCTCCAATCAGGACGATCTTGCGCGTGAAATTGACGATGATGAAAGCTTCGGAACGCGTGCCGTCCCGCTGCGGGTCAGCCTGGAACTCCGGCGCGGCCACAATGGTGAACTCGGGGCGGTGGGTCTTGAGTTCCTCCGCCGTCGGGCGCACAAACAACGCGCGCACGAAAAGGTTCTGCCAGGCAAACTGGTTGATCACGCGGATCGGCAGGCGGTATTTGCCGTCCGCTCCGGCATACAGGTCCTGAACAAAGAGCTCCTGCCCGCGCAGATATTCCACGACGCGCTCAAAAAGCGCGTCGAATTTCTCCGGACCAAACGGCAGGTTTACATCTCCCCAATTCACCAGTTCGCTGGTGACGGAGTCCTTGACGGTGAATTTGTCTTTAGGGGTGCGACCGGTAAATTTCCCGGTGTACGCGACCAGCGCTCCGTTGTCCGCCAACTGGCCTTCGCCGCGGCGGATGGCGTGCTCCACCAGAATTCCGGAGTGCAGGTTCCGATGGGTCTTGTTGGTCTTGAGAAGGGTTTCCAGAGCAGTAGCTGCATCAATGGCCGGCAACGTCTGTGACATGACTACGGATCTCCTGTTCCCAAAGCCTGACGCGCCCAATATGAAGGGCAAGGACGCTGCTGACGGGTTTGGGCTGATTGGACGGCGTCAGGCCGTCTTAACCAACGCGTCTTCAGGCGCGCCTACTTCTTTGAGGACCGCGTTCAAATGATCGAGGGTTTCATCCACCGTAAGCGCGTACATCTCCCGGCCGTGTTCATAACTGCCGTTTTCGATGGCGGTCTTCAGGAAATGACCAGCCGTCTGGATCGCCAGAGGATCAGTGATGACCCGCCCGGTGCGCTGCTTGTACTCCACCCAGGTTGGATGCGGTAAGGCGATCCAGACCGGGCGGCCGCTGGCTAAAAATTTCACGTCAACGGCATCAGCGTGCCGTGTGGCGATGGCCACAATCAGGGCCTGGTAAACGCAATGGAGCCGTTGCCCAGTCCAGCGGTCGGTAGCGTGAAAGTCCTCGTACATTGCTAGTAAAACTATAGCGGACGCCGTTAAGACAGGCAATGATAACGAAGGTGACAGGCGGATCATGTGATTTCTGTCACAGTACAATCAGGGCTTGACGAATCCGTTCCCGCCCGGTACAGGTGACGGCGGTCCGGTGGGGCGTCGCGGTATCGCAGTCTGTCCTTACAAATCTTGCCGTGAGGTAACCCATGTCCACGACCAGGATGAAAGCGGCCTGGATTGAGCGCTTCGGCGGTCCTGAAGGCCTGACCCTGCGGGAAATAGACAGGCCTCAAATCGGCAACGACGACATATTGGTTCGGGTGAAGGCCTCCGGCCTCAATCGCGCCGATCTGCTGCAGCGGCAGGGCAAGTACCCGCCTCCGCCCGGATATCCCGTGGAAATCCCGGGCCTGGAATTCGCCGGAGAAATCTCCGCAACCGGCAGCCGGGTGACGCGATGGACGGCAGGGCAGCGGGTCTTCGGCCTGCTGGGCGGGGCCGGGCATGCGGAATACGTGGCCACGCACCAGGACCTGGTGGCTGAAATTCCTGCAAACCTCGACTGGGCCGAAGCCGCGGCAGTGCTCGAAGTGTTCATTACGGCCCACGACGCGCTCTGGACCCAGGGAGGGTTGCGCCCCGGCCAGAACGTCCTGATCAATGCCGTGGGCAGTGGAGTCGGGCTGGTGGCGGTGCAGTTGACGCGCGCCATGCATGCAGTGCCTTACGGCACATCGCGTACCGCGGACAAAATCGAACAGGCAAAAGCTTATGGCCTGGAAGACGGAATGGCCGTCAGCGATAACTTTGACGAACTGGTCGCCGCGGCGGAGAAATGGACCGGCGGCAAGGGCATCCAGCTGATGCTGGACCTGGCCGGCGGCCCCTATGTAAACGCGGGGCAGAAGCTGTTAGGCCACAAGGGCCGAATGGTCCTGGTGGGGACGGTGGCCGGCGGCAAATACGAACTGGATGCCCGTTACG
>DATIWA010000341.1:0-2571 GCA_035465515.1 Candidatus Limnocylindrales bacterium
CAGGAAAAACGGCAAGCTGGTTCCCTTCCAGCGGGACAGAGGTGAACACATCAACCTGGACGAATGGAAAACGGCGCTTCTGGTTTGACACGGTTTTCTCCCGAATCTATGCTGCCAATTCAGTGTACCAATCCCCTGGCATCGAGGGACCTTGTGAAGGCATTCCGAAATCTGCTGCGCCGCACTCCTTTTTACGGCCTGTACAAGGCGGCCGGGCATTATCCCGACTATTGGTACTGGAAGCTGCGCGGGGAACCGCTGCGGTCGCCGCATCTGGTCAAACAGCGCGCGGTGCGCGAGTATGCCGAACGCTATCGGCTGCGCGTGCTGGTGGAAACCGGGACCTACTATGGCGAGATGGTCGCGGCCATGAAGGGCCGCTTCGACGCAATCTACTCGGTTGAGTACGACCACCAGCTTGCGCAGCGGGCGGCAAGGAAGTTCGCACGCTGGCCCCATGTCCATATCCTGGAAGGAGACAGCCAGAAGGAAATTCCCGAGCTGCTCAAAGAGCTGAAGCAGCCGGCGCTCTTCTGGCTGGACGCAGGCTATTACGGCTGGGCCGGACTGCAAGGCAACAAGCAGCGCCTGACCAGCGAGCTTGAGGCCATTCTCCGCCACCCGGTCAGGGAGCATGTGATCCTGATGGATGACGCGCGCGGCCTCAGCGGCCAGAACGGCGCCCCTACCGTCGAACAGGTGAAACAGCGCATCTTTAGCGAATTCCCCGGCCACAACGTGGAAGTGAAGCACGATATCCTGCGCATCACTCCGGCCTGAGGCCAACCCAGGATTGTTTGCCCCCTGACTGGGGTGGGCAGGCATGACGATGCCAGCCGTTCAGTCCGGGCAGTCCCTTGGCCAGTGCCCTTTTTGCGGCGGCGGGCAGGGCGTGGGTATGCCCCTGGACCCGTAATACACGTAATTGCGGTCGCGCCTTGCCGCAACCTTTGATGAAGACGGCGCATAGCAGGGCGGCAAGCAACCATCGGCGTTTCTTTTTGGAGTTATATGACTTGGGCTTTTATCCACCGCAGATTTGATGGCAAAGCCCGGGCATTCAAACTCCGCAGGGGCTAAAGCCCGCGATTTATTTGACTCGGACGGCACGGCTCGAAGCCGTGCCCTGATACAAAACTGATTTTGAAACAATCTCCAACATCCCGTCGGCAGGTCTGCTCGAGCGGAATGCTAAACTGAAAGGAAAACGCGGAAGCGCATGGGGTCCGGTGACCCTTCCGGTCTTCAAAACCGGCGAGAGTTAGCTTTGCTGGCTCTGGTGAGTTCGACTCTCACACGCTTCCGCCAAGTTTCTTCCAGTTCCTTCGCTGCGCTCAGGATTTCGCCTGGCGGCTCACGCCGCCAAAACTGCTTAGCTTCAATCCCGTCTTGAATCAGGCCATGCTGGGATGGAGAGTCGCGGCCAGCGAATGGGCCTTGTTGCCGCCTTCCACGCGCGCCAGCTCCAGCGCGTTTTCCACGCGATTGATGGCTTCAGTCACAATGTCCACGGCGTCAAATTTTTCCTGCATCACGGCCTCGGCGATCCCGGCGCTCATGGGCGGCGCCTTTTCCGTGCCCGGTATCTTCACCGGGGCCAGCACGCGGCGCATCTTGTCCACCACCAGGAAGGCGTTCTTCTCCGTGGTGTCGGAAAGAATCAGCGCGATCGTGGTCAGGTCGTAGCGCACGGCCACGTCATTCTGCCGGATGTGCGTTGAAAGCGACTGCCCGATCTGCTGCATCAGACTTTCCACCTGCGCCTGCCCAATCTCTTTCACCAGGGCGGAAGCCTTGCCAAAATGCAGGAGCAGCAGCGAAAGCGGCGTCTGCTGCTGCAATGAGCGCTTTACTTCCGAGAGCAGCACATCGAGATAGGAAGAACGCTTGAGCAGTCCTGATTTCTCGTCGGTGACCGCCAGGGTCTTCATCAGCGTGCGCAGGCGGGCGTTGGCCACCGCCAGCACAACCTGTTCGGCAATCGTCCTGAGGACCACAAGGTCGGTCTGCCGCCACTGCCGCGGCGTGGTCTGTTCAAGAATCAGAATGCCGGACTGCTCGTTGGCGTCCAGCAGCGGGACCGCCAGCAGCGACTCAATGCTCAACGCGTCCACGTGCTCCTTCACCGGCGCAAGCTCCTTGGCGCTGCGCGCGTTGGGGACGGCGGCAATCTCCGTCCCGGTAAGCTGCTGCGTGATGCCGATCAGCTTCACGATGGCCATCACGTCCGACTGCTTCACGCCCGGCGCGCAGTATTCCAGCGCCGCCGCCGGAGGCTTGCCCGGAGTGCACAGGCCGGCCACGCAGCGGCTGGCATTGAAATGCCGGCCAATCTCGTTGACCGCCGTGAACAGCACGCTCTTCACGTTGGCCTGGCGGTAGATGTTCCGCGTGATCTCCGTGACCCGGGCAAAATTGTCCACCGCGTTCTCATCGTCGGCCGCTGCCACCCCGCCGGCGTTCGCCGCCGCGGCCGCGGCCGGCTTGGGCGCCGGCGTCTGGTACACCGGCGAAAACCCGGCTGAAGCGTACAGGTCCTTGAGCTTTTCGTTCTTGTCTTCTTCGCGCGGA
>DATIWA010000342.1:0-1971 GCA_035465515.1 Candidatus Limnocylindrales bacterium
TCAGGCCCGTATATTTCTTGACCAGCGCCACTCCCGGCGCCACAGGTTCGGCATGATTCGGCTCTACAAGCGGAGTTTGCGGCTCCGGCGAAGCCGGATTCTGCAACGCCAGGGATTGCGTGACGACCATCGCCGGAACCAGCATCAGGGCAAATATTTTTTGCAGCATATCTCAAGTCCTCCTTTCGAAAGCGTCCCTCAATCCATCAGTAGCGGACGCGATGGTCCTTCTCGATGGTTACCGTGAAAGTCGTACCGGCAGGCAGTTCATACTCTGCGCCTTTCTCCCAGCAACCGCCTCCGGCGCCTATGAGGTAGAAGATCCCCACGGGCACGAGAATTGGCGATTCGATGGCAATCATCAGCGCATCGAGGGGCACCGCCAACACGGCTTCATACCAGTTATTGGCAGGCGGGAAAGGATTCATGTCCTCACCGGTCCAGGGACGCCGCTCTTTGTAGAGCCGGCCATCCACTACGGTGAAAGGCGCGTCCTCAGCGGTCCAGACTTTTGCCTTGACGGAAGAGGTGTCTGGGAACGTAATGCGCTCCATTTTGAGTTTGAGCTGGCCGTTGCTGCACCCGGGTTTTGCTTTCTTTGCTGAAGCTACGATTGCGTGCACCACCTGGCCCTGCTTCATAACGGTGATTCCGTTGACGGTCAATGGAGCTTTCAATTCCAGCGGCACATCATCACCGGGTTCGGCGGTTGCGGAGGTAACGGGCTGGCGAGTGGAGAAGGTGAGCACTGTACGTTTGTGAATTTTTACGGTGTTTGGGCTGGAGGCCGGGGTGACCTGCGTTCCGGGCGCCTGAGCGGCAGCCCCAGAAGCGATCACCGCAATGGCGGCGAAGGCGGTTGTGATTTTTCTGAACATACTTTGTCTCCTCTTGCGGGGAGGTTAGGATGGCTTAAGAGTTGTCACAAGCGGCAAAGGGCGGCAGCCGCGGGATGACGCGGGTTGCCGCGCCACGCTCGAGGGGGGCGGGGCGAATAACCTGCGGAACTGCATATGACAATGGCGAGCCGAAGCAAAACTGGTTACAATGCAGGCATTACCCGCTGAATTTATGCGGTTTGCAGCGAGCTCCCCCGTGTCCATAAGAGAAATTCATGTTTCCGGCTACCGGTCAGTCCGCGATGTCAAGCTGAAGCTTCGCCAGATCAATGTGCTGACTGGCCCCAATGCCTCCGGCAAGACCAATCTCTACAACTCCGTTTTTCTGCTGGCCAAGGCGGCGGCGGGAGGCTTTGCCCGCGCCATCGCCGACGAGGGCGGCATGTCGTCCGTTCTGTGGGCCGGGCCGCGCAAATCTCGTTCGCTGACCTCTTCCCGCCCGGAGCCGGTGCGTATGCGGCTCGGTGTCAAGACTGACACCTACAATTACGAGATGGTCTGCGGCCTGCCGCCCCAGACGCATGAAAGCCGGTCGGCCTTTGACATGGATCCTGAGGTGAAGGAAGAGCATGTCTGGATGGAAGGTCCGCGCGGCCTGAAGGTGACCTTTTTCCAGAGGAACGCCAAAGGCGCCTGGATTTTGGACAGCGACGAGCACCTTTCCGACTACACCGGTGAACTGCTGCCCACCGATTCCGTGCTCTCTCATCTGCGCGAGCCGCATCTTTATCCCGAGCTTTCCGCGTTGCGTCATGAAATGAACCAGTGGCGCTTCTATCATCACTTCCGCACCGACCATGAATCTCCGCTGCGGCACCCACAGGTTGGCGTGCGCACCCCGGTGCTGGGACATGACGGCAGCGATCTTGCTGCGGCGTTGCAGACGATTATTGAAGTTGGCCAGGAAGAAGAGCTGCATAAAGCCATCGCACAGGCTTTTCCGGGCGCGGCCCTGGAGATCGAGTGCAATCAGGACAGCGGTACGTTTGCCGTCCTTCTGCGCATGCCCGGGCTCAAGCGTCCGCTGCGGGCCCGTGAACTCTCTGACGGCACCCTGCGCTATCTCTGCCTG
>DATIWA010000343.1:0-12677 GCA_035465515.1 Candidatus Limnocylindrales bacterium
CGCCCACGGACAATCACCAGTTGCCACCAAGGGGCATCACAGTGAGGGGTCCCAAAGGCACTTCCCGCCTCCAAAGAAGCGCGAGCCATGCCGAGCTTCCACGGCCTACTGCAACACATATCCAAGATATGCTTTTTTGAATCCAGGAAATTCATTGGAGGGATCGGGCTATCTCAGGTGAACGTCTAAAACCCCAGCAATTTCAGCGACAAACCTCCCTGGCACCCATTCGGGAGGACTGGCCAGAGATCCGGCAACATAATTGCATCAAGCATGCCCCAAAGAACGGCAGTGGGGGATGGGCGTAAAGCGTAGAAGTTTGGGGCTGGGACATCAGCCCGGGCGTAAGTTTTGACCGCCTTTGATCCAACCCAACGCAAGTCCTCTGAAAGCGAAATTGTGAAACAGGTTCTGCCGGTAAGTTGCACGCAAACTAGGGTCCACTTTACTAACTTCTTTTAAGACTCCACGGTAAGACTGCACGAGGCCTCAAGGTGACTGGCGGACGGCAATGCCAGGCGCGGCAAGAAGGCCAGACCGGTTCCGGAGATCCGGAACAACCTTATCCACCATTTGTGAAGGAGGAATGCATGAATCGTAAGCAATGTTTGTGCGCTGCGCTCGTAGCCGGCTTAGTGCTTCTGAGCACGGTTGCTTTATGGGGGCAAGCCACGGCGACAGCCAGCCTTCAGGGCACAGTTACTGACAAGACGCAGGCCGTAATCAAATCGGCTCAAGTGACTATTACGAACACGGCGACGGGGGCAACCCGGACCACGACCACCAACGACGCCGGCGAATATCGGGTTGATGTGCTGCCGGGCATCTACTCGATCAAAGCGACAGCGGCCGGATTCTCGACGGCCGAAGCGAAAAACGTCGAAGTCTTCATCGGCAGAACGGCGACCCAGAATTTCGCGCTGAATCCGGGCGGAGTCAGCGAGACGGTGGAAGTCACCTCAGCGGCTCCCCTTGTGGACCAGACAAAGACAGACGTCAGCACCAACATCACCCCTGAGCAGATCACGAACCTGCCGTTGATCGGCCGCGATATCGCCGATCTGGCCTATCTCGCGCCCGGAGTGAAATCGGCGGACTCCTACGATCCGACGAAGAACCGGTATGCCATCCTGTCGGTCAACGGACAGGGCGGCCGCAACGTGAACGTGACCGTCAACGGCGTTGACAACAAGGACAACACGGTCGGCGGACCTGTGATGCAGCTTCCCGCCGAGGCCGTACAGGAATTCCAGATTTCCACGCAGCGCTTCTCGGCGGTGAATGGCCGTTCCGCGGGCGCCGCGATCAACGTGATCACCAAATCAGGCTCGAACTCGTACCACGGTTCGGCTTTCGGCTTTTTCCGCGAGCAGGCCCTCAACGCAGACCTGAAGCTTCCTGATCCGGCCAACAATGCGACCATTTCTCAAGCCGTGCCGTATTCTCGCCAGTGGTTCGGCGGCTCGTTTGGCGGGCCGATCCAGAAAGACAAGCTGTTCGCCTTTTTCGCCATGGAACGGCAGCGTGAGCACACTTCCCTCGCCGAGTCGCCTGCTGCACTGACGCAGCTCAACCTGGTCACCAATCTGGGCGCGCAGCCGGCGGCCATCGTGCCAAGGCCGTTCTTCGAGAACCGCATCAACGGCCGGTTGGATTGGACTATCAATAACAAGCACTCGGCCTATTTCTCCGTCTCCACACAGGCCAACAACAGCCTGAATGACCAGAGCGACGGCACCATGGACCTGACGGAAGGCAACTTCACCGTCAACCATCTCCAGGTCGCCAACCTGACTCTGAACTCAAGCTTCACGCCTACTCTGGTGAACCAGCTGACGTTGGGCTGGCAGTATTGGAACAACCTCATCGACAGCACGACCCGGGCGCCGCTCATTACTTTTCCTGACGCCCAGTTCGGCACCAACACGAACGTTCCCCAGAACTCCATCCAGCGCAAGTGGCAATTCAAGGATGATGTGAACAAGACGATTGGCCAGCACACCCTGAGAGCGGGAGTTGATTACATCTGGACCCCCATGATGGGCGGCTTCTTCGAGTTCAATCCGACGCTGGAAATCGACTTTGGCGCGAACCCGAGCTGCATTCTGGGCGTTGGTCCTGACGCCGCGACCCCGGGCTGCGGCCCGGCTGCATTCCCCCAGGGGTTTGCAACTCCCGGCCTTATCGCCGGCAACAACACGGGCGGCGGCATGAGCATCGCCGTTGGCGATCCCACGTTCATCATCAAGGACGCAAAGCAGCTGGGACTGTATTTCCAGGATGACTGGAAATTCAGCCCTCGCCTGACGATCAATCTCGGGATCCGCTGGGACAAGGACTTCGACTTTGTCGGCGGCTCGAAGATTGCCAACAGCCGCACCTTCCAGGAACTCCAGGCGGCAGCGCCATTCAGCCCCCTGGCTGCTTCGCTGGTGGCCAAGCAGGCCACTGACTACGGCAAGGGTTTCAGCCCGCGCGTCGGACTGGCTTATGACTTGACCGGACACGGCAATCACATCATCCGCGCCGGCTTCGGCATGTATTATGACAACACTTTCCAGAACATTCCGTTGTTCATGGAACAGCAGGCCAACGACACGATTTTCCAGACGGCATTTTCCATCAGCGGCAATGACACCGTGCCCGGCACGGGCATTGCGCTGGATCAATGGCGGTTTGGCGTTGATCCCCTGCCGGTCATCCCGCCGCCATCGCACGACCTGACCCCCGGCTCAATCGGGCGCCTCATGGACCCGAACTATCGCACCCCGGTTACCGAGGAGTTCAACGGCGGCTACACCTGGTCCATCAATCCCAAGTCTGTTTTTGAAGCCGAATATGTTCACGTGCTCGGCTTGCACGAGAACAAGACGATCAACCTTGACCCCAATATTCCCGTTGATCCTTCGAACATCACCACTCTCAGCAGGACGGGAGCTCCGGGCGGATTCTTCCGTCCTCTGGATGCTGCGTTCAGCGCCGCGGGAGTTCCGGTTCTGGGCAGCCTGCGCGACGAACAGTCGATCGGGCGCTCGCGTTACGATGGTCTGAACATCAGCTATCGCCAGCGCGGCTTCCATAACCTGGATCTGATGACCAACTACACGCTGTCCCGTTCCGTAGGCTACGACCAGGATGGCGGTTCATTCCGGTACTATCCGCGCGACCCGCAGCGGCCGCTTTCGCCGTTTGAGTTCGGACCCGCGCTCAATGACGAGCGGCACCACCTCACGGTCGCTGCCACCGGGCACCTGCCCTGGGGGCTGGAAATCTCGCCCATCATGCAGGCGGGCTCTGCGCGGCCCTACCTCGCCGATGCCGGCACAAACCAGCTCAACCTTGGCGGCGGCAGCGCCGGCGCGGCGCTCGTGGTACCGAACAATCAGCCTGACAACTTCACTGCCTTTAACGGCAACAAGCTGGGCGCAGTGCAGTGCTACTACTCCGGCAACTGCCACGTTGTTTCCTACAACTCGCTGCGTGGCAATCCGTTCTTCAACCTGGATGCGCGTTTGGCCAAGAACGTCAAACTTGGCGAAGGCCGCAACCTCCAGTTGATCTTCCAGGCATTCAACCTGACGAACCACGCTAACTACGGCAACAACTTCGGTACGTCATCCAACGATCCCACAACTTTCAGGAAAGCGATCGGGTTCATCAACCCGACCAGCACCTACTTGCCGCGGTCGTTCCAGGGCGAGTTTGGGGCCCGGTTCAGCTTCTAGAACATCAACCGCACCTTCAACCGGGGCCGGCAGAAATGCCGGCCCTTTTTCGCGCGCAAAAGCTGCTCCGCTAGAACATCTGCCGCGGCGGCAAAAATAAGGCCGCCCTTTCGATCTCCTATCGCACTGCCTGGGCAGGATCGCCCGAAGGGGCAGATCCCAGCGCGACCCCGCAATAGGCGCATCTCTTCCAGCCATCTCCCACGGCCCGCTTGCACTGCGGGCAGGCTGGGTGCAGTTCCCCCCCGCAGTTCGGACAGAACACAAAGCTGCCCTGCGCCTGCGTGCCGCATCTGGGACATGGGTACAGAGGCGGATCGCGGAGGATAAAGTACAGAATGATCCCGATCCCGTTGGGCACAAAGATGCAGATGAGCACCCACAATACCCGGCGCATCCCCCGTCTCTTCGCATCTCCGGCGACGTAGCCGATGAGGAGAGTGTAAACACACAGGATGCAGGCTATTCCCGCCGAAAACAGCAGGCCTCCCCACAACGGCCAGTGCCTCATCTCCTGGTCATGAGGCAGGGCAACGTTCAACAGCAGCAGGAACACCGCAACTGCCACCGCAGCGGCCGCAATCCGTGCCGGTCGGGGTATGACGTTTATTTCATCGCGAAAGCGGCTCATAATGTCCTCCCTTCAATCTGGTCGTGCGCGCACCCAGCAATGCTGCCAGAGCCAGCGTCCCCACCCCGCCAAGGACGGTGTAGGCCAAAAATCCGGCCTGGAACTGTCCTGGCGAAAGCCGGAATAAGCTGCCCAGTTCCTGACCGAAATACCGGGCCATGGCGAAGCTCATCCCGGTAAGCAGCCAGGCAAACGCGATCAGCGCGCCCAGCCACAGTTGATGGCTTCGGCGTTCCTGGCGCGCCGCGAATTCCGCAGCAACGCGGGCCCGCGTCCGCCGGGCAAGCCCCAATGAAGGCTGCGGCACAGGCAGGCTTTTCAACGCGCCGGCAATCGAGCGCAGCCCTGCCAGTTCCTCACGGCAGGCGCGGCACTCACTCAGGTGGCCGTCCACCAGCGCCTGTTCGCCATCTTCGGCTCCTCCTGCCGCACTCAATGGCAATAGCTTGCGGATTTCACTGTGCTCGTTCATGTTCAAGCCCCTTTGCAACTTCTCCTGGAAGAGTTTGCCGCAGCTCTTCGAGCGCGCGGCGGAGCCGTGACTTCACCGTGGACAGCGGGACAGCCAGCACCGCGGCAATCTCCTCCAGTTTCAGCTCCTCTTCAAAACGCAACGCCAGCACCTCGCGATAGATCACGGGCAGATGCTTCACCGCTCTCTCCAGATAACCGGCATTCTCTTCGCCCAGAATGACCTCCAGCGCGCCAGGCTCCGAAGACGCGAGGAACTCCATCCGGGAGCCACCCGAGGGCAGGGGCTCATCCAGACTCTCCGGGCGATACCGCCGCAGGAAATCCAAAGCCAGGTTCCGTGCAATGGTGAACAGCCAGACCTCAAAGCTGCGCTTTCGATCGTAGCTTTTAATCTTTTCCGCCACGCGCACCCAGGTCTGCTGAAACAGGTCTTCGGCGGTCGCCGGATCGTGGACAATACGGGCCAGGTACCCGTAAAGACGGCCCTGGCAGCGCTCCACCACTTCGCTGAGCGCTTCCATGTCGCCTTTGCAAAACCGAGCCAGCGCGTCGTCCATGCTCACGCCCACAATTGTGCCTGTTGGATATACGGATGACTGTTAAAAAAGACCCCTGATAAATTCACGTCCCGGGTCGCGGACCGCCGGAAACACCCGGATGGCCTGGCTGCCCGATCCTATATGCTTCTGCCATGACCGCCGTAGCCTTGCTTCATCCCGGAGTCTCGCCCGGGGCAATCGTGCCTTTCCAGCGCGCCTGTCCGGGCCTGCGGGCTGTATCGAGCCTGGAAGACGGCACAGGCGATATCAGCGCGGCAGTTATCTTCGGTGGCGACGGCACTGTCCATCGCTACCTCCCGGGCCTGCATGCCCGCAGGATTCCCATGCTGGTAGCGCCTGTGGGCAGCGGGAACGATTTTGCCCGGACCCTGGGCATCCGAAGCCTGTCGGTGGCGCTCATGGCATGGCAGCAGTTCTGCGGCGGCGCAAAGAATATCAGGCACATCGATCTCGGTGTCATCCGGCGCCTGACTGCGTGTTCTGCCGGCCTCCCAGCCAGTGCGGAAGTCCGCGAAGCAGAAACCCTGTTTTGCTGCGTCGCCGGAGCCGGGCTTGATGCCGAAACTAACGCCCGCGCCAACCGGATGCCGGCATGGCTGCGCAGACGGGGAGGATACGTCGTAGCTGCGCTTCAGGCCCTGGCTGCGGGTCGGCAGGCAGAGTTCACACTTCAGGCTGACGGAAGTGAGATCCGCCGCACCGGCTGGTTCGTAGCCGCCGGGAACGCAAGCCGGTACGGCGGTGGGATGAAGATCGCGCCCCGGGCCCGCCTCGATGACGGTGTGCTGGATATCTGCATGGTAGGTAAAATGGGCAAAATAAAGCTCCTGTGCGCGCTGCCTTCTCTGTCTTTCGGCGCCCACATCGCGCTCAGGGAAGTAGAGTACTTTCCGGCCCGCCGGATCACTGTGGAAGCCAGCCGTCCGCTGGAAGTTTTTGCCGATGGAGAACCTGCCGGCCGCACTCCGATAGAGATATGCCTGAAGCCCCAGGCTCTGGAAGTCATAGTTCCGATGTGATTTGCGGGCACTGGACGGCGAAGCAGGCCAAAAAGCATTCTTGACGTGGACATCCTTTTCGGTTGGAATAAGGGAGCTATGACCAAAGCCGATCTGATTGAAGAAGTCTCACGCCTGGCGGAACTTACGCGCAAGGACAGCGAGATCATCGTGGAAACCATTTTTGACAGCGTGGTCCGTTCACTGCGGGCCGGCGACAAGATTGAGATCCGCGGCTTTGGCAGCTTCCGCACCCGCCAGCGGAAGCCCCGGGTGGGCCGCAACCCGAAAACCGGCGCCCGCGTGGACGTTCCCGCCAAGAAAATCCCATATTTCAAGCCCAGCAAAGAGCTTAAGGACGTCATCAACAACGGCCAGGGCGCGTCCGCCACGGCAGCAGCTCACCCTGCCCCGGATAACACACCTCCCGAGGCCTAAGCAGGTTTTTGGCCGCGAACAGACACCAGGTCTTTCGAAGACGTACCGACATCTTATCTATTTAAGACAACCCGCGGAATCCCGCGAGTTCAGCCTTTGAAAGCGCCTGCTCACTCGCGGACCCCGATAACGGCCATCATTCGCCCGGTATGGCCGTTTTCAGCGCGATGAGAAAAAAACCGCGTGGTGTCGCAGGCGGTGCACTCAGGAAGAGCGGTGATCTGCTTCTGGGGAACCCCCAGGGAGAGAAGCTGGCGTCGGTTGGCTTCCCGCAAGTCAAGGTGCAGCTTGATGCAAAGGTCGCCATGTCCGGGAGCGCGCATGTTCATGAACAGCAAAGGATATTTTTCCCGCACCAGGTCGGAACTCTGGACTTCGCAAAACAGTTCGGCGGCATAGGCAAACTGCGATTCAAACTGGCTCTTCAGCTCTTCCCCGACTTCGTAGCAGCACTGCTGAATACCCGGTCCGATGGCTGCATGAATATCCTGAGGACGCGTACCGTACTCATGGCGCATGATGCCCAGCCCCTTTTCCACGATCCGTTGCACGGTTCCGCGCCAGCCTGCATGGAAAGCCCCCACGGCCCTGTTTTTTCTGTCCACCAGCAGCACGGGAAGACAATCGGCCGTGAGAATCGCCAGCACAATTCCCGGAAGGTTGGTGATGAGGCCGTCTCCGGCAAGGGGTCCCGGGGCCGGAGAATTCACAACGTGAATTCGATCTGAGTGGATCTGGCGGAGCGCGACCAGCGGCCAGGGTTGTCCCTTGTGCTTTGCTCCAGCGCTCAGCAGCGCTATACGGCGGTTTTGCTCGACCTTTTCGCGATCGTCTTCCTTTGTGAAGCCGAGGTTCAACGTCTTGCCGCCATAAACCGTGGTGACCCCGCCCGGGCGCGTGGTAAAGCCGTGGACGAGCCAGGGAATCCTGGCAAGGCCGGCGGACCGCAGAAGTTTCAGATTGCGCGGCTTTGCTTTCACGCGCGCGCGTTTGTCCAGTGCAGGCAAATGAGTGACCTATGAAGTATGTGCCGCGTCTTGAGCGGATGTCCCCTGCGCCGCCGGCTCTCCGCGCCTGGCGCCGCAAAGTCCATTGTATTGCAGGCAAGCGCATCCGGACGCGACGGCATCGAAACCATGTAGCCGACGCGAGGGGGCCTGAAATGCCGGCTGAGACCAGGGAAATACCGGCGAGACACAGAAAGGGCAAGGAAGGCGACCTGGCCCGTGCGCTGGAGCGGTATCGCTGGCTGCGCTGGTTTGCCATTGTTTCCATGGCTGCTATCGTTTCCTGGGTCCTGATCGCGCTGTTTGGCCCTGTTCCCCGGTATCAGCTCACCTCCCCTCTTCCCGGACCGCTGGATTCCCCGGAATTCATGCAGCAGCTGGAAGCGTTAAGCGGATCAAAGCTGGATCCGCATACCCACGTTGAGGAACTGCCCAACGGCTCTCTGTTTTACGAAACTGAACTCAAAGCCGTTGCGTCCGCGCGGAAGAGCATCAACTGGGAAGCCTATATCTTTCAGAAGGGCGAGATCGCGCAGCGGATCGTGGACGCTCTGACGGACCGGGCGCGCGCCGGGGTGGAGGTCAACCTGGAACTGGATTCCGTGGGCAGCGCGACCACCCCCAGAAAATTCTTCGACGCGCTGCGCCTGGCGGGCGGTCATGTGGGGTGGTATCACCCGGTGCGCTGGTACAACTGGCCGCGGGCCAACAACCGCACGCACCGGGAGCTGATTGTAATTGACGGCAAGCTGGGCTTTGTAGGCGGGGCGGGAGTCGCCGACCACTGGTGGCACGGCGCCAAAGACGACAGGCCCTGGCGGGACACCATGTTCTCGGTAACAGGGGACGCGGTACGCGCATTGCAGGGGACGTTCGTGGAGAATTGGCTGGAATCCTCCGGACAGGTACTGGCAGGAGAAAAATACTTCTCGCCGGCGGAGAATTCCGATGGAGCGTTTTCCATGGTGGTGGACAGCAGCCCGTCAGAGGGTGGCTCGACCCGGGCGCGGATACTTTTCCAGACCCTGATCGCATCGGCGCAGAAGACCATTGATATCACTACTCCATATTTTCTTCCGGATGCGAGCCTGCGCGCAGAGATGATCTGGGCCGTCCAGCAGAGGCATATCCGGCTGCGAATTCTTGTTCCTGGAAAGCATAGCGACCATGGCATGACGCGCAGTTCCAGCCGCGGCACCTACGGCGACCTGCTCAAGGCAGGGGCGGAAATCCATGAATACGAGCCGGCAATGATTCACGCCAAGCTGATGGTGGTGGACGGAATCTGGTCCGTGGTGGGATCAACAAATCTTGACTATCGCTCGTTCGGATTGAATGATGAGGTGAATTTGGCGGTCCTCGATAATCATCTGGCATCGCAGATTGACGCGGACTTCCAAAAAGACATGGGCCACTCAAGACAGGTCACACTTGAGGAGTGGCAAAATCGCTCCCTCTGGGAAATCGCGAAGGAACGGGCGGGGTGGCTCATTGCCCGTGAGCAGTAGCGGGGGTATGCTGCCATGGGAACAATTTTCTGATGAAAGAACGGGCCTTTCGGGTCGCAACATACAACACGCATAAATGCCGCGGCATGGACGGGCGCATTCGTCCGCACCGCGTGGCCCAGGTCTTGCAGGAGCTTGAGGCCGATGTGATCGCGCTGCAGGAAGTGGCGAGCCTCTCCGGGGGGCGCAGGGAGCAGGACCAGGCGCATTATCTGGCGGAAGCCATCGGCTACCAGTACCACATCGGAGAGACCCGGAAATGGCGCGGCGCGGTGTATGGCAACGTTCTGCTAAGCCGGTTCCCGGTGAAGGAAGTGGAAGTTTACGACCTGACGGCGTCCCGGCGAGAGCCGCGTGGCTGCATCCGCTGCGACATTGAAGTTGCGCCTGGCAGGATGGTGCATGTCTTCAACATTCATCTGGGCACCGGGTACCTGGAAAGGCGCAAACAGGCCCACATGCTGATGAGCCGGGAAGTGCTGCTTTCACCACGGCTCAAGTACCCGCGGCTGGTGATCGGGGATTTCAATGAATGGACACGCGGGCTGGTCTCCCGCCTGCTCCAACAAAAATTCGAAAGCGTGGACATCCAGCTTCATTTGAACCGCAAGCGCACCTATCCCGGGGTGCTGCCGATCATGCACCTGGACCACATGTACTTTGACCGCGCGCTGATGCTTGAAGAATTCCTGTTGCATCGCAGCCGCATGGCGCTGATGGCTTCTGACCATTTGCCCCTGCTGGCCGGATTTCGCCTGTCAGGAAAGTAGGCCCGGGCTATTCCCGGTCATCCTCGTCTGCCTGCCATGTGATGGAGGCGCTGGAGCCCTCGCCAACCTTGCCGGTCAACCCGCCTTCGAGAGCGTCCGGATCACCTCCGGCGAGCTGGATCTTCCGCCGCTGGACTTCGCGAATTTCGCGCAGGATGGCGGCTTCGGCCTCAAGGTACTGTTCCTCCGTCAGGGAGCCCTCTTCTAGCCGAACCTGAAGTTCCAGGAGTTGCTCCTTGAGCGGAGCATCGTCAGTCCACTGCTCTTCGGCCACCTTGCGCAGCGTGCGCATAATGAAATTGAAGCCGCTGAATGGGGCGAGCAGAAGATCATCAATCAAAAACATCCGGCTTTCTGTCTCCTTTCTCCTGCTGTGCCGCCCGGCGATGAGGTGAAGCGAATGCGCGCTCGCGCAATTCAGTAAAGGGTCTAGCTGGCGCTCCCTCTTTCCAGCTTCAAGCGGATGTTCACGAAGTTATACGGCGGCCAGGGCCCGGTATATTTGAAATTCAGCCGGTCGCCGAATTTTTGTGCCACGCGATTAACGGCAGCGTCAAACTCCGGCTCGCGCTCCTTCTGGATGAGAAAAGCGGCGTTCAAGATCATCTTGTCGCCAATGGGCTTGTTATCACGGGACGCCACGCATACCGAGCGCAGCCCGTCATAGATGTCGCGCACGTAGTTGGCGGCCAGCTCGGCCAGCGCCTTATCGATCATGCGTCCCAGCTGCATGCGCGCAAAATAAGTCGACTGCAGATGCTTGCGGGTGAGCTCCTGGTGGAACCGGTGGATCTCCTCGTGCTCGCGTTTCAGCTCTTCGATGATCCGGTCACGGTCCCATGCGACCTTGAGACCAAATTCCAGCTTTCCGGTCATCTGCCGAAGCACGTCCTTGAGAGACGTGTAAATGCTCTTGAGCACTTCCTTGATGTCGTCCGCGGTGCGAAATACCGTCCCGAAGGCCATGGGCACGATGGTGAAATTCTTCATCACGGTTTCAATCACATGCTCGTGCGCCAGGGCGTTGTCGCGCGTGGGATCAAAGATAAAAACAGGTGTGCGGCTGACTACTGCGGCGGCGTCACCGTAATTCACGGTGAAGACGTCTTCACTGACCCCGCCAATGCTGCTCTTCCCGAAACCAACCGCCGCCCGCGATTCAATCACGCCGTATACATAGAGTCCTTCCTGCTGACGGGCATGCGCCGACTCGGCCCTGATGGGGACAGCCTGCAGACCGGATTCTGTGAGGGTCGTCCCGGTCTTGCGCCCCTTAGGTGTTGCTTTGCGTATGGTTGTGTTCTTTTTCCCCGCTTTCCTGGTCGGGCTCATGATCTCTCCTCAGCAGCCTGGCAGTGGTTGCCAGAAACTCTTCAATCTCAATCGGCTTGAACATGATACCGATATTCTGGGTCGCAGCCTCGTCCGCCGTCTCTTTGGTGGCGTATCCGGTCAGCAGCGCCGCGGGCAACCTGGAGTCGCGCTTCCTGGCCGCCCTAATCACTTCAGTCCCGGTATGCTGCTCTTCCAGGGAATAGTCGCACAGCACCAGGTCGAACTTTTCATCACTCACCGCCGCAATCGCCGCCGTTGATGTACTCACAGCAGCCACCGAATACCCCTGCTGCTCCAGAATAAGCTGGTAGGTCAGCAGCACGGACGCTTCATCGTCCACGACCAGGATCCGGTATTTGCGGTCCTCGTTCACAGTTTTACGACCGGCAGATCAATCTTGAAAGTGGTGCCCGCTCCCGGCCTGCTCCGGACGGACAGTTTTCAACCGTGGTTCTGAACGATCCCCTTCACAATCCAGAGTCCCAGGCCGGTGCCCTTTTCACCTTTGGTCGTGAAAAACGGCTCGAAAATGGAGCGCAGCATCTCCGGCGGAATACCGGTGCCGCTATCGGCAATTACAAAGCGCACCCAGCCGTGCATTGCATCAGGACCGGCAATATGACGCGTGCGCAGGCGAAGTTTTCCGCCGCTCTGCATGGCGTCACGGGCGTTGATCACCAAGTTCGACAGCACCTGGCGGATCTGGTCGGCCGCGATCACCGCATCCGGCAGCGGGCGCAGGTCCGTGAGCACCTCAATGTTGCTCCGCTGCAACTGCCGGTTCAGCAACAGGAGCGTGTCTTCAATGATGGTGTTCACGTTCACCGGCCTGACCTGCTCGGTGTTGCGGTACAACCCGAGCATCTGCCGCACAATGCGGGCCACGCGCTCCGTTTCAGATTTAAGGATGTTGTAAACCGGCAATGCGTTTTCCGGCAGCGTTCCGGCGAGAAGATAAATGGCGTTCTTGATCGCCTCCATGGGGTTGTTCACCTCATGGGCAATGGTTGCGGCCAGCCGTCCGGTAGCGGCAAATTTTTCGATTTCCAGCATGCGCCGCTCGACCTTGAGCTGTTCCACCCTGCGCAGCGCTGTGAGGTCGCGCAACACGGTGACCGTAAAAGCCACCTGGCCCCGCTCATCAAAAATCTTGCCCGAGCGGGCGTCATATTCGATTTCCTGCTTAAGCGCCGGATTATAGATGCGCAGCGGGGCGGTCTCGCGCTCCGCG
>DATIWA010000344.1:0-3410 GCA_035465515.1 Candidatus Limnocylindrales bacterium
TTCCAGACCACGCAACCGGAAAAATACGCCACCTTGTTTCTTGGCTTCTACGACGGGGACAAACGACGGCTGACCTACTCCAACGCAGGACACCTGGCCCCGATCATTCTCAGCCAGGACGGCTCGGTGCGCCGCCTGGAAGCCGGAGGCATGGTGGTTGGCCTGTTCGACAACATGGAATACGAGGAAGAAACCGTGGAATTCCGCTCCGGAGATATCTTTCTCGCCTTCAGCGACGGAATGACGGAGCCGGAGAACGAGTTCGGCGAATTTGGCGAAGACCGTCTGCTGGAAACCATTACGGCCAACCGCAATCTTCCTCTGGACCGGCTCAGCGCTCATGCCATATCCGCGGTCCAGGACTGGATCGGCTCAACCGAGCAGCCTGATGACATAACCCTGGTGCTGGCGCGCCGCATGGCGTAACTCGCGGAGAAACGGATGAAGCCTGGGCGCTATTGCCTTCCTGGATAACAGCGCAAGTTTCTTCTTACGATTTGCGGCAATAGCAATTACTTTATCCCTTCGCCGTTCAAGTCTCTCCGCAGTCGCAATACATAAAATGAAGCCACAACGCCCTATGCAAGGACATGAAATGCTGCCAATATTGCCGCAGTTCCCCACAAAGACCGCACGTGTGCTGGAGCGGGTCAAGCATGTGACGCAGGAACTGGAGTCCATTCAGAATGAAATCTATGGAGAACTAGCGGAAGCGGACGGCACTCCAAGAAAGCACTCCGCCTTGATCACCCATGGGGCCGCCGGCGATCTGGGCAGGTTTAAGGTAGTTGTGGACCAGCTTCGACGCGTCCTCTGGTTCTACATTGCAGATGCCGCGGCAGGCCAGCAGGAGATACCGGAGAGTGAGCGCCAGGCCCAACGCCTGCAGCGCGCCACGGAACTATTGCACGCGATCGCACCGCAGCCCGGCATGCCCGCCGCAGACCAGCCTCCCGGCTCATTTTTCGAGCGGCTCAACGTGGTGATTGACGGCTACATGCAAGCCAGCGGCAAACCGGCTGCCTCCGCACCATCCAAGGGACAAAAGGCCAGCGATTAATTCCTGGCCAGTTCGTGGTTGAGATTGGCCACCCGCCAGCCGGTCTCGAAAACCAGGCGCGTAATCTCCGTCAGTTTGGTGAAGTCAATCTTGTCCACCGTGTCTGTCGGCCGGTGATAGTCCGCGTGCGTTCCGTCAAAATAAAAAATGATCGGTATGCCGTGCTTGGCATAGCTCCAATGGTCCGAGCGGTAATAGATGCGCTCTGGATTGTTGGGGTCGTTGTAGTAATAGTCGAGCTTTAATTTTTCGAACTGGCTGTTGGTCTCCTCGCTCAACTCGTGCAGCTCAGGGCTGATGCGGTTGGAACCCACCAGATAGACGGTGTGCGCGTCCGTGAGATGTTCATCGGCGGCGTCGGTATCATTGGCCGGCCTGGAACGGCCGATCATGTCTATGTTCAGGTCCACCACCATCTTGTCCAGAGGGACCACCGGGGCAACGTCAGTGTTGTACTGCGACCCAAGCAGTCCAAGCTCTTCCCCGGCATGGAACATCACCAGCACGGAGCGCTTGGGCCGTTCGAGCGACATGGCCCGGGCAATGGCCAGCACCGCGGAAGTTCCCGAGCCGTCGTCATCGGCCCCGTGGTAAATCTCTCCGTTAGGACCGGTCTTCAAGTGATCGTAATGCGCGCTGAAGACCACGTATTCTTTTTTGAGCTCGGGATCCGTGCCTTCCAGGATGCCGGCCACGTTCTGGGTCTGGCTGCGAGTCTGTTGCATGACCACATTCATATGCGCGGACGCTTCCAGAGGCCTGGCCTGGGCGGGTTCGCTCTTCTGCACGGCCTGGTAGGCTGCTTTCAAAGGCAGCCCCATGGCGCCGAGAATTTTCTCGGCGAGATCGGGGCCCAGCGTAAGGGCCGGCAGGGTGCCATCGGCTTCGCGAGCCAGCCGTATGGTTTCGCGTCCTGACACCCGCTGGGCAAAATTCTTCTGCCGCAGAAGCTCCAAAAGCCGCTGTGGCGGAACCACCAGCATTCCCGCTGCGCCATGTGCCTGCGCCGCGCCCTGACCTCTTTCATTTTCTGCAAGTCTTGCGAAATCAAGACCCGAAGGATTTCCTGACACCAGCAGCACGATCTTGCCCTTTACGTCGCGGCCGGCATAATCATCATGCTTCTGCGCCGGGGCGGAAATGCCTGCTCCCACAAACACAATGCCGCCCTGCGCCTCTCCGCTGCCACCGGCAAAAGCGCTGAAAAAGTCCGAGCCGAATTTCAGTTTTTCGGCCTTTCCGTTCAATGTGACTTCCAGAGACGTCTTGGCCTCATCAGGCTTCATTGAGAGCAGATCGAATGTCTGGAGGAAGCTCCCGTGTGCCCCCGCACCGTGATAGCCGTATGATTCCAGGCGCGACGCCAGATACCGGGCGGCTATGGCAAGACCGGGGGAAAGAGTGTATCGGCCGCCCAATTCATCAGAGGCCAGGAATTCCAGGTGCATCCGCAGTTCACCCGGCGTAATAGAATCCACCGTCGTGGGAACGGGTGGCAGATTGGCCGGGGGCAGCGCCCGGGCGGCGAGGCACAGAAACAGCACAGCCAGCGCACCAAAGGCGTGGAAGGAACGAGTTTTGGGTCGGATCACGCGATTATGGTACCAGCGGTCTTGAACAGCTTACAAACTGAAATTGCAACTGCTCTGGCCGGTTAGAATCAATAGCGAACGGAAAACCGACAAACCACTGTGAAACAAACGGTTGTAGTGCTGGAAGACGATGCGGACATTGCCACGCTGGTGCGGCACCACTTGCTCCAGGCCGGATTTAACGTCGAAGTCGCAAACAGCGGCGAGAAGGTCCTTCCTCTGGCGCGCAAGAATAATCCGGCGCTGTTCCTGCTCGACATCATGGTGCCGGGAAGGACCGGTCTGGAGGTCTGCCGGCAGATTCGCGAGAGCCCTGACCTTGCAAAGGTCCCGATCATCTTCTTAACCGCCAAGACCGGCGAAGATGACCGGGTCAAAGGGCTTGAATTGGGGGCGGACGATTACATCGGCAAACCATTCAGCACGCGTGAGCTGGTTGCGCGCGTGCGGGCCGTGCTGCGCCGGTTCGACCAGCCTCTCACCACGAACATCACCATGCCGGACTGGGAGCTCAACAGCGACTCCGTAACGCTCACCGTGAAGGGCAAACCTGTGGACGTGACCGCGACCGAATTTCGCCTTCTGCATTTTCTCGCCTCTCATCCGGGACGGGTATTCAGCCGCGACCAGGTGCTTGATGCCGTCTGGCGCGATATGTCCTTTGTTACGCCGCGATCCGTGGATGTATATATCCGGCGTCTGCGGGAAAAGATCGAACATGATCCGGAGGACCCCAGGTACCTGGTCACGGTCCGCGG
>DATIWA010000345.1:0-4586 GCA_035465515.1 Candidatus Limnocylindrales bacterium
AGATTTCCTTCCCTGACCTGCTGGAGATTTTTTTCGAAATTCACGATCCCACGACCTTGAACCGCCAGGGGAATGATGTGGGCACGCAATACCGGTCGGTGATCTTCCATACCTCCGAACAGCAGCGCATGCAGGCGGAGAAGGCGATTTCCGCTCTGAATGCGGCGCATGCGTGGCCGGCTCCCGTGGTCACGGCGATTGAGCCGGCAAAAACATTTTTTGTTGCCGAGGATTACCACCAGGAGTATTACACCAACAACACCTCGCAGCCATATTGCCAATTCGTTATTTCGCCTAAGGTGAAGAAATTCCAGCAGAAATTTTCCGAGAAGCTGCGGGCCTGAACACCGGACCATTCAGCAGAGACATGCATCGCATTTAACCCGCAAGGGAAGAAAAAGTTGCATGCCGCATCCTTCCGGGCCGCGCAGCTTTTGCTCAGCTTCTCTCCGCCAGTGTCGCAGGCGCATCAAAACAAGAGCGCCTCAAGTCTGAAAAAAGGGTTGATGGGAGAAACCTGCATGAAGACACTCTTAGCGATCGCGTGTACGTTCTTGTTCAGCGTCTCAATGGCGCTGGCGGCCCAGACTTCGGGCAGCGCTTCAAGTTCGGCGCAGTCCGATCAGCAGACTGCGCAGAGCAAGAAAGCAACCAAGGCGGAAAAGAAGGAAGCCAAGGCAGCCGAAAAGGGCAAAGCCATCCATCTGACCGGCTGGGTCAAGGAAGAAAACGGCAAAACTGTCTTCGTCAACGACAAAGACAAGCAGAGCTGGGAAATCCAGAACCCTGCGACGGTAAAGGGCCATGAAGGCCACCACGTGAAAGTCACGGCCAAGCTCAATGAGGTTGACCATTCCATGAATATCGAGACCGTGAAGATGATGAGCAAATCCAAGCAGTCCGGTGAAATGAAGAAATCCAAGAAGAGCAGCTGAATCGAACGCCGTTCAGCCGGGCGGGGCGACGAACCCCGCTTTATTTTTTTTCACCGGAATGTCTTTCCCGGCCCGGGAGAGGATATTGTGGAAGCATGGGTTTCGACTTCGCCGCCGACCAGAAGCTGGTGCAGATTGTTGATGCGGCACTGGCTGAAGCCGCGCGCAAAAGCGGCCCATGGCTGGTGTGCCGGCCCGGCTGCTCCCAGTGTTGCATCGGCGTATTTCCCATCTCGCAACTCGATGCAGCGCGGTTACGCCACGGACTGAGAGAGCTTGAGGACCGTGACCCGCAACGCGCGCAACGCGTGCACGAGCGTGCGCGGGAATCGGTGCAACGTCTCAAGGATGATTTTCCCGGCGACCCCGGCACAGGCATTCTCGGCGATGATGAGATAGCCGAAGCGCGGTTCGAGGCATTTGCCGACGAGGTACCGTGTCCGGCGCTCGATCCACAAACCGGGACCTGCGACCTCTATTCGGCGCGCCCCATGACCTGCCGCACGTTTGGACCTCCGGTTCGATCCGGGCCTGAAGGCGGCTTAGGCGTATGCGAGCTTTGTTATCACGGCGCGAGTAATGAGCAGATCGCGGCGTGCGAAATGGTCCCCGATCCGGACGATCTTGAAACCAAGCTGCTGGAACGACTTGAGGAGACAACTGAGACCAGGGGCAACACGATCGTGGCATTCTGCCTGGCAAAGTGAGCCGGCGCGCGCCGCACGGCTGCGAACGAAGAAGGCCCTGCAAACATCGCAGGGCTTCTTCCTTTCTGGCGGAACTTTACTGCGGAGGAGTCTGAAACGTGCCCTGCTGGCGCACTTGTTTTTCCCGGGTCATGATTTTGTACGTGTACGTCTGTCCCGGCTTGAGTCCGCTCAGAGTGACAGAGTGGTTCGTGGAGCCTCCCTTTTCGTAAGCGATCTTTTCTTTCTCGCCGGGGTAGCTGTAGTGAATGTCGGTTGCGGCGTTCTTGTTGGTGGTCCACTGGATCGTGGCCGATGTCGCGGTCAGGTTGCTCACTGCCGGGCCGGAAGTAATCTGCACAGATTTTTCCGCGGCCTCCTCCTTGGGAGTGCCTTCGGCTGCCTTGGACTTGGTTTTGGGCGTCTGGGCAAACGCAAGCATCCCAGACAAACAGAGTGTTAACAACAAGTACACTATCTTCTTCATGTTCTCTTGGTCCCTCAAAAGGTTGATGCGACGACGCGGCGCTACCCCACTTGTGATGCCCTTGCCGGGAGCGGTGCTGCTCAGCAACATGCCCCAGATCTGTTAACTGTTCATCTATTACCCAAATGATAACCTGTCGAAACCCGCCGGCCGGCGGGAAGTTGTGCCGTAATCGTGAGCTGCCCGCAACGGCGCGAGCCGCGCTCAGGCGCCCGCGGAGACTTCCATATCCGAAATGGTGCCTTCAGGAATGTAGTAGCGGATGGTCCGGGGCAGCTTGCCAAGGTAGCCCAATCCAAAGAAGGCCCCCGCGACCAGAAGGAAGGTTGCCAGGCGCAGCTCTCCCAGACCGTGCGCGCCGAGATCAAAAAAGCGCCCCAGTCGCCACATGGCCCATCCCGCAAGCTGGGTGGGAACAACCACCCAGACCGCCACGTAGAACCAGCCTTTCTCCTCGCCTTCACCGCGAGTCGAACGCCGCGCGCGTGGCGTGATATCCAGCACGGTGGCCAGCACAATGGTTCCGGCCAGGATGTAATAAAGGGAGGAATACATGTTGTTGATGAGATATTTGCCGGTGAATGAGTTAATCAGCAGCCCCAGAAGATTGATGGTGAACGGGACAAGCAGGTCGATCCAGGCGGTGGTGTAGCAGATCACGCGATACCAGAGGTTCGGCTTGTCCTCGCCGTAGTGGGTGATGTAAGGCCGGGGCTCGGCGCCGGGAAGCCGTCCGGCAAAGCCGCGCCACGCGCATACGAGAATCACAACGGCAAGCCAGAACCAGTGGCGGCGGTCAGGCCCGTGAGCATAGAGCGCGGCGGTCAGGTGCCCAGGGACAATCCAGAACGCCCAAATCCAGATGGGAACATGCAGCACTCGGTAGTAATTCTTGTTCCGTTCACGTTCAACCACTTTCTTCATGCCAGGTCTGCTCCTCGGGTTCGGGACGACGCAGCCAGCGGCAGCACTGGCCGGATAAAATTCTTTGCCCTTGAAATTGTAAATAATCGCACGGCGAACCGGTGCGATCAACGCTACCCTTTGCCGCGCAGTGGCAAGTGAGCAGAACTGCTTTGCAGTCTGCCGGCCATTGCGCGGACCGCCTCGGTGATCAGCTCCGGCTGGTCCAGATGGATCCAGTGGGCGCTGTTGGCGGCCATGAGGTGCCGCCCTTGGAGCGAATGCGCGGCGATGGCGGCGTGCTCTTTCAGCCGTGACTCCGGCTGGTGCGCGCCGGAGAGCACGGTCACCGGAATCTCTTCGGGAATCGATTTTCCAATCACCTGGGCAGAGCACCTGGGCAGCGCGGCAATGTAGCCGGCCATGGTCCAGAAAAACCACGGCGTGCTCCAGCGCGCGCGGATCAGGCGGACTGTTTCAGGAGGCAGCTTGATCAGTTCGCGCAGGATCCGCTCGACGGTTTCCGAGGCCTTGCTTCCAAACAACCGGAGCACGTCGCGAGGCGCGCTGCTGCTGCCTCGCTGAAGAAGCCATAGACACGCGCGCACAATTCCCAAAGCCGCCATCACGCCGCCGATGCGCGCGAACCAGATTCCCCGGCGCATCATCCAGCGCTGCTGGCGCGTAGGTTTGATCCATTCTTCCGGCGTGAGCGGGTCCACCAGGACAATGCCGCCAATCTCGGCGGCAAAGCGTCGCGCATACTCGGGAAGGATCAGGCCCGCAAACGAGTGGCCCACCAGGATGTAGGGCACGGCAATGTTCAGCGCGGCCAGCGTGGCGTGAAGATCGTCAACGATGCGTGAGAGCGAGCAGCTGCTGTCGCGGCCGGTGCTCCAGCCGAAGCCGGCCCGATCATAACTGTAGCTTGCGGTAAAGGCCGCGAGCTGCGGCTGCAGCAGGCTCCAGTTCAGGGTGGAAGCGGCAATCCCGGCCTCCAGCACCACGGGAGGACAGCCTTCGCCAAGCCGCCGGACGTGCATCCGCGCACCAGGGATCGTGACGATCTGGCCCGGCGCTGGAAATTTGCGGACATCGCGCCGCGCACAGACAAGCTGCGCAACAGTCATTATCAACAACAGAACGAAAATGATAAGCAGCAATAGGAGCACGGCTTTCCAGAGTTTACTTCTCACCCGGCCCTGCGAACCAGATCAACGCGTCAGCCAGCACCTTCCATGGGAATGAACGTCAGCGGATGCGGATGTTCACCAGATTGGGATCGGTGAAATCAGTCATCTCGCCCACGCGTTTTCCCGGCGCCGGCAGCAACCGCGCGGAAAGAGGCTTGTGCCATTTCGTGGAAAGGCTGGCGACATCCGCAATCATGTTCTCCAGTTCCTGCTCGGAAACGTCTCCCGGCAGCGGGATGGTGTCCAGGCCCGTGCTGCATACGGAGGAATAGGAGAGCAGCGCGTCGCGGTTGATTCTGCCCGCCTCCCAGCGTCGCGCCAGTGCGCCGTCTTCCAACACCGGAAGCATCAGGCCGCTGTATCCCGTCTGCCGGACAGGAAT